>JANMEI010000172.1:0-9696 GCA_031376865.1 Acidimicrobiia bacterium
GTTCCGAAAGTACCAATCGAGTGACACTGCGAATAAGTCGAATGATGCTAAAAGAAAACACCACCCCAACGGCGAACATTCCAACAGTGAGCGTTTGTCCGAGTGCCGCACCAAGCCCGAGGGCGAGCAAAATTGGTGGAATTGATGTCATGGCGTCGGTAATTCGATCAGTGAGTGCACCTAGTAATCCACGGCTAGCACCTGCCACCACGCCCAGTGGAATGCCGATCACGCAGGCAACCAGCAGCGAAATCAAAATGGAACTCAGCGATGTCCGTACGCCAAAAACCAGTCGAGAAAATACATCTCGACCAAGTTGATCTGTGCCCAGCCAGTACAGCGATGATGGTCCGTCGAGCACCCGAAGAAGATCTTGTTTGAACGGATCGTGCGGCACGAGGTACGGGCCGACGAGACCGATAAAGACAAGTCCGCATACGACAAAACTTGAAGGGCGCATCAAACCCCGTCGCTGTTTTTGTGACCGCGTCATGAGGCGCCACCGCTCGGGTCAAGTCGACGGGCAAGCAACGCAGCGAACGGGCTGATAAGCGTTACTAAAACTGCGCATACAACCACCAGCCCCTGTATCACCGGAAGGTCGCGATTTCGAACCGACGCCACCGCGAGTCGGCCAAGGCCCTCTATGTTGAATACCTGTTCCACCACGATGGTGCCGCTCAGCTGGAACGCAATATCAATCGCAATCAGTGGAATGACCGTAGCCATGGCGCGTCGCCATGCGTGTCGTCTGAACACCACGCGTTCAGGTATGCCACGGGCACGCGCAAATCTGACCACTTCTCCATCGAGGTGGTCGATCAGTCCGCCTCGTAGTTGGCGTGCCACTAACAGACTGACACCAATCGAAAGTGTGAAGGCTGGCATCACAAGATGATGCAACCACTGCGCAACTGATTCCGAAGGTGAAACGTATCCAAACACAGGAAACCAACGCAGCTGCACAGCAAAAACAAATACGACTAGGTAAGCAGTGAGGAACCCGGGAACCGCAACGATCACGGCAAGGCCCGATGACACAGCCTGGTCGACAGCCCGACCCGGTCGCCGCGCAGCAATCCGCGCCAACAATGAACCAAAGCAAATTCCCAGCACATTTCCCAGAGCGATAATGCTGAGAGTTGGACCAAGCCGATTGACAATAAGCGTGCGTACAGGTTGACGGCTGATCACAGATTCGCCGAGGTCACCGCGCAAGAGTCCTACTGTGAAGTTCCCAAAACGTACAATCCCGCTACGGTCCAGGCCGAGTTGCCGTCGCACTTCGGCCAGACGAGCTGGGTCGGCCTGAGGGCCGACGATTCGCGCAGCTGCGTCACCCGGGATGAGCTCCACTAGGAGAAACGCAACAATGACCGCAATAGCAACAGTGAAGGCTGAGCGGCCGAGAATGCGTAGCAGTGTCCGAATCACGCAAGTGCAGCGCTGTTGGCCAGCGAGAACCGATGGGTTACCAGCGACGGATTCACCAACGTCGGCTGTTTATCTTCGACGAGTATTCGCCCATCGGCGATCACCGTGTGGATATCTCCCGACCCTCCGAGCACCAGTAGCGAGTCAAGCGGCCGACCGACAGCAACGCCGCGCCAATCAGCAAGTTTTGCGATCACGACATCGCAGCGTTTTCCAGCTTCGAGGGTGCCAACTTGGTCACCCCAACCAAGCCCGACGCTGGGGACTGCGGTGACGTTGCACAGGGCATCGTGGGCAGTAAGAACCGAGGCCGAGTTGGCCAGTTGGGTGAGATGAAACCAACCTTGGCGTGCTGCTTCCAACGGGCCACCATTCGGAAATATTTCACCGTCACAGCTAAAGCTGAGCGGGATACCGTCATCGATCATGGAGAGCAGGCGGTGCTGCATCATGACGTTTTCGCCAGATGTGCCGTACTTAGCGGGCGAAACGGTGACGTGGGTCGCACTTCGTTTCAGCATCGCTTGATCTGCCTCAGACACGTATGCACAATGCGCAGCGATAAGAGGTGCATCGAGTAACCCAAGCTGCGCTGCCCGCTCGATTATCCCAAGCCCGTGGATAGCGAGCGACATATCGTTTTCTGTTGGAATTGCTGCGAGATGAACTGCCATTGGTGCGTGATCACCGCGCGTCGCAAACTCTTTGGCGATGGACCGCAGCCCGACGAGAAGCTCATCGCTGCTGCTCGTCAACATGATGGCTGATGGCATGAAGCTCAAGCGTTCATTATCGAGTGCTGTCACCCATTCGGCTGTACGCCGAGAGCGGGCCAGTAACTCTTGGGCATCAACCCGGGGGCGTGCCGTTTGACCTTCAACGATTAAGTCGGAGCACCATGCACTGAGGCGCGCTCGAATCCCCATGCGGGCAACGGTGTACGCCAGCAGACGTCCATCAACAGCTGATCCGAAATCGCCAAGCCCGGTTACGCCGCGTTGAAGTAGCTGCCACACACCGAACACGGTAGACACCGCCATATGTTCGGCGGATAGCTGATGGGTAGCGGCTGTGCGGTCGCCGAGCAATACGCTCAGGCGTTCAAGATCACCTCCATGTTCAAATCCTCTGTTCGCATATGGTGACTGACCAAGTGGCCCACCAGCAAGATGGGAAAACCGAAATGCGCTGACCTCGTGGTAGTGCGTATCGACTAACCCTGGCATGACGACTGAACCGGTAGCGTCGATCAGGGTGTCATCCAAGATCGGTGGTCGATTGGGATCATCGGGCGAACCGACCCACACGATCGCTCCGCCAAGGGCAAGTAGCTCCCCGTTTGGGATAATTGTGCGGTTGGTATCAGCTGTGTAAATCGTTCCACCTTGGATACGCAATCGATGTGCAGGGCGGGTGAGCGGCGAAACCAGCTCGTCAACCAATGCACAGCACAGCGCGAGACGTTCGTCATTCATTGCGGTAGACCTTCATTGTGTGTACATACCTTTCGTCCGAATGAATGTTACGGGTAGGTTGACCGCATTGACTGTTGCAGATGTGGCGCATCGGTACGAAGTCGTTCTACCGCCAAGGCCGCTCGGCGAACCCGCTCGGCCATGAGCGCATGCATCGTGGTGTTGAGGTGCGCCCCCATTGGATACAACGCCGGTGCATTTCGAACTGCGAACTTCAGATGAATTGGAGAAGCAACGGTCACAATATCGACTACCTCGTGTAGCCGAACAATGCCACCGAGATCGTCGGGTGACTCAATGTACAAATCGAGCGGGTTGCTGACAGCAGCACGAATCGAGGCGAGTGCTGTGAGGTCGAGGTCGCTCGGTAGGTTCAGGGTATCGCCTCCTAGTTCGGCTAACACTTGGGCCGTAGCGGCGTTGGCCACGGGCAATGCGGCTGACACTTTGAACACCAGATCTGGGGGAAGATCACCAGCAGATCGCTGTTTGGCGAGCGTTGCCAACAGGCCAATATCGGCCACGAGAATGCTGCGGATCCCGGCCTCAACGGCGCGGACAACATCCCGAATGCCTGCCTCAAACTCTATTGGACCGCGTAGGGTCGGGCCAAGACTGGCACCACCGCTCGCCCGAGACTGCGCCCCAATTCCCCAGCTCGCGCGCGGTCCAACAAACAAGCACACTTCGATGTCGTGTTGAGTTCCCAGCTCCGCATACTCGTGTAGTTCGGCATTGGTCAGCATGAAAATGCCACTTCCCTGGCTGACTCGGTTGACGTGAACACCAAGTTGGGTAGCTGCAGCAAGTACCGATCGCAGAGCAGCGGGTCCTTCCACCGAAGGAATTTCGATCCGGTAATGACCAGCATCATCGAACGTTTTCATGAGGCTCCAATCACGATTGCGGCTGGGCTGGTGGCCAGCAAACTACGGTCAAGCTCTACGCCTAGACCCGGACCGGTAGGAAGGTGCACCACACCGTCAACAGGTGCAAGCTGGTTTCCGAAGAGGCGCCAAAACAATTGGTCTTCGTCGAAGCCATCATCGACCAGGGGCATACATTCCACATACGGGGTGGCTGTGCTGACGGCCGACAGGTGCAAGTTGTGCGCGCAGCCGAGGTGAGCAATGACCTCAACGCCGTAGGTTTCACCTAGCCCCCATACTCGACGAGCTTCAGTGATTCCACCGAGGCGATTTGCGTCGGGTTGGATGATGTCGACAGCACCGTCATCGAGGAGCCGATGAAAACCGGCGCGACCCGCTTCATGTTCTCCGGCGGCAATCGGGGTATTGACTGCTTTGCGTAGCCGAGCCATCGCCGCGATGTCGTCTGGCGGTAGCGGTTCTTCTATCCACCGCAAACGGACCCCAGCGTCTTCGATGGCGCGAACGCATCGAACCGCATAGTTGAGATCCCAACCCATGTATGCGTCGCCCATATGGTCGACCCCGGGGCCGATTGCATCAGCGACAACCTTGGCAAGTTCCACATTGCGAGCGATGCCTTTGGGCCCGTCGCCGGGGCCAAACGCGAAACGTTGTTTCACTGCCCCAAATCCAGCAGTGACGTAACCAGCAGCTTCGTTCGCCAGTGCATCGAGATCGTCTCGTGCGTACAACCAGCTGGCATAGGCGGGAAGGGCGTCGGTGACAGCGCCCCCTAAGAGCTCGTGCACGGGAAGACCAACTTGTTTTCCGTAGAGGTCCCACAACGCAATATCGAGTCCGCTCAGTGCGTGTTGGGCCACCCCATGCCGGGCAATATTGATGGTGGAACGATGCATGAGCTCCCAAGTGCGGTGTCGCAGCGCAGGATCTGAACCGAGAACGATGGTTCGGGCGAGTTGCTCGATCACCGGAATAGTCGCGGGATGTCCGAAGCCCGCAGTTCCTACACCGGTCACACCATCGGTGTCGCGTACCTGTACCAGCACGGCCCACGTGTCGCCAGGGCTGAGGCCAGCCGTAGAGCCGCTTCGCAGAAGGTTCCTTCCGCTTGACATGCGGTGAAGGGGCGTAACGACTGGTTGTTGGCCACCTTTGTCGGCACTTGGTCGAGCAGTAACTCGATCAATTTGGACGGAGGCAACCGGGGAGGTCATTGAAACAATATATTGCATATTGCATGTCTCATACAAGCGACGGCTTAAGATAGGTCGATGGGACTTCCGGCGGTTGTACAGCCGCTTCAACGATTAACCGCTCGCCAGATGGCTTTTGAACAGCTGCGAACGTGGATCGAATCTGGCGAACTTGCTCCAGGTGCGCTCATTCGCGATGCAGAGGTAGCAACGGCACTCGGTATCAGCCGCACACCGGTACGTGAGGCACTTCAATCGCTTGAACTTATGGGGGCCGTCGAGACTTCGCCGTCACGCCACACCCTTGTTGCGCCGCTGCCGAGACAGTTGGTTGACCGCCTGTTACCGGTGTTGTCGACATTGCATCAGCTGGCAGTTCGTCAGCTTCCTAACCCGGTTCCAGCCGCAGTGATTTCCCAACTTGAAACTCACAACAAGGCGCTATCTGCAGCGGTGAAACGAAATGATCCCGTCGAAGCGAATAACGCCGATCAGAGATTTCATACCGTGTTCATTGACTCGGCCAACAACTCGTTTATCTCTGCGGCGCTCGAGCCCGTGGCGCACCAATGGCGTCGATACAACGCTCTGTACTTTAAACACCGCTCACCATCGGAGGAATCGGTTGCAGAGCATCGCTCGATCATCAAAGCGCTTCGGGCCGGCGACATCGAGACCGCGGCAGATCTCGTTGCGGCAAACATTGGCCGCCAAGCGGTGGACGCAATCTAGATGATGCAGCAAATTCTTATAGGAGGTGTGTGGCGTGATGCCCGCGCCGAAGGAGACTTCCACGCGTTCAATCCGAGTAACGGCGAACCACTCCCAGATCGTTTTCCCATTTCGACATACGACGATGCGCAGGAAGCGATTCAATTTGGTTGGGAAGCTGCTCGACTGTTGCGACAAACGAAACCCGAAGCGGTCGCAAACTTTCTGGAGTGTTACGCAAACAAAATTGAACTCAACCGAGCCGATCTGGTTGGGCTGGCGCATGTGGAAACCGGATTTCCAGCAGAGCCTCGTTTAAATTCTATTGAGTTGCCACGAACGGTCGATCAGTTGCGTCAGGCGGCGCGCGCTTGCGTAGATCGTTCCTGGATGCGCCCGATCATAGATACACAGACCAATATCAAATCAATACTCGCACCGTTGGGCGCCCCTGTGGTTGTGTTTGGTCCAAACAACTTTGCGTTTGCATTCAATGGGGTTGCTGGTGGAGATTTTGCAGCTGCCATCGCTGCTCGTAATCCGGTGATTGCCATCGCAAATCCGGGGCACCCCGGAACCACGAGACTGCTCGCCGAGCTAGCCCGCCAGTCTCTGTTGGAGACGGACCTGTCCATGGCGACCGTCCAGCTTTTGTATCGAGTGCCTGATGATGTCGGGCTCAAACTGGTAGCGGATCACCGAATTGGGGCAACTAGCTTCACCGGATCGAAAGCCGCTGGACTGAAGCTAAAAGCTGCTGCCGACCGCTCCGGAAAATTGTTTTATGCGGAACTGTCCAGCTTGAATCCAGTTTTCGTCTTGTCCGGGGCGCTCGAAGAACGTGGCGACACCATCGCTCATGAGTTTTTCAACTCGTGCACCATGGGGTCGGGTCAATTTTGCACCAATCCTGGGTTGGTGATTGTTCCGACCGGTGAGCTTGGCCAGGGGTTTGTTGAGTCCGTCAGCGAGAAATTCTCTAGCCAACAAGGTGGTGTGTTGTTAGGACCCGCGGCTATCGATGGTTTGGTAAAAGCTATTGACACTTACGTATCGCATGGCGCAACAATCCGGACTGGTGGAACCGCTGATACGGCCGATGGGTTCCGGTTCGCTAACACCGTTCTCACAGTTTCGGCTGTTGTGTTTCTGAATCATCCCGAAGCCCTGCAAACTGAGGCATTCGGGCCGGTGTGTCTCATTGTTTTGGCTTCCGATAACGAAATGGTTCAGATTGCAGCATCGTTGGAAGGAAACCTGACGGGAACGATTTACACGAGCACCAACACTCTCGATGATCAGTTGTACGCACGCATAGAGCCTATTTTGCGCCAACAGGTTGGTCGGCTACTCAACGACAAGATGCCGACAGGGGTTGCTGTTTCACCAGCCATGAATCACGGCGGACCGTTTCCGGCGACGGGTCACCCTGGGTTTAGCGCAGTGGGCATCCCCGCAAGCATCACCCGATTTGCTGCGTTGCAGTGTTACGACAATGTCCGTGACGACCGGCTGCCAGCTGAGTTGTCAGCGAGCAATCCACTTGCTATCTGGCGCACTGTCGACGGGCAACCCTCTCGGTGACCACTGAATGAAGCTCTCGAGGCGATGACTAGGGTGTCTTTGGTGGGCTCGTCCCTGTTTTGTCGGTGGGCGAGCCCGCTCCCGAAAAATCCAGAATTGCGACTGGGACGCAACCGCGATACGGTCTGAAACAGTCAGGTTTGAGGCCCCCCGCCGAGGCCTTGCCTGATGAGTCGGTCCTGGGACCCGGAGCCCGCCCTCCGCCCCAGGACCGCACCTTTTCACCGACGCATGTGAGTGATCGCCGTGAAATACTGATCAGACCAAGGTCGATCACAGGAGATCCGAAATGATTGTCGCGTCGTACAAACCAGGTTCTCCGTGTTGGTCCGATTTGATCAGTGCCAATATGGAAAAGACAACCGCCCTCTACTCGGGCCTCTTTGGCTGGGCTGTCCCTGAAGGAGACGAAGCGTTCGGTGGATACCGAAACGCAACTCTGAATGGATCCAGCGCTGCGGGCATGATGCCGAAAATGGATCCACAACAGTTCGAAGTCTGGAGCACGTACGTTGCGGTCGCAGACGCCAATGCAACGCTCGGTAAGGTCGAGGCGTTAGGCGGATCAGCAATGTTTCCTGTCATGGACGTCGGCGATCTTGGGCGCATGGGCGTATTCATTGATCCGTTTGGAACCGTATTCGGAGTTTGGCAACCAGCTATTCACACGGGCGCTCAGGTCTATGGCGAGCCGGGCGCAATGACCTGGATCGAACTCACCACTGACAACATCGAAGGCTCACAGCAGTTTTACTGCGACGTGTTCGATTGGACCGCTGAAGGAACTGACGCTTACGTTGAATTCGCACTGGATGGCAACTCAATCGCAGGGATGATGCCCAAACCCGAATCAATGATGGGTATGCCTAACTTTTGGGGTGTCTACTTCGAAGTCGAGAACATCAACGACGCAGCAGCAAAAGCGACCGAACTGGGCGGAACGGTGTACGTGCCACCAACGAAGATCGACGCAGGACACTTTGCCGTTGTGGCCGACAGTAACGGCACCATGTTCAACATCATGCAAGCTTCCTAAGCACTCTATGAAACTTCTCCTCACCTCCTCAGGGATCAGCAACCAAAGCATCGCTGACGCGCTCGTCGATCTCCTCGGGAAGCCGATATCCGATTCTACTGCCCTATTCATTCCGACTGCGATTTATCCCTTTCCTGGCGGTGCTCAGATGGCGTGGAAGGCAACCTGCGGAACGGCCAAAAGTCCGTTGTGCGAGTTGGGTTGGAAGTCCTTAGGAGTACTGGAACTTACTGCGCTACCGACTATCCAAGAGGCCAGTTGGGTTCCTGCGGTTCGCGAGGCCGACGCATTGCTGGTGTGGGGTGGCGATGTGCTGTACCTGTGCCATTGGATGAGGCAATCGGGCTTGGCAGACCTTTTTCCATCGCTGCTGAACACCGTCTACGTCGGTGTCAGCGCCGGAAGCATCGCTATGACCCCATACAACTGCGATGCAGAGTTCGACTTGCAGTTTGTCCCCGAAGGCAACGACATGGCGCTCGGTGCCGACCGAGGGCTCGGGCTGGTCGACTTCACGTTGTACCCGCACCTCGATCATCCGGACATGCCCGACACGACCCTCGCAAACATCGAAACATGGGCATCCGGAATCCCGATCCCAACTTACGCAATCGACGATCAAACTGCGATCAGAGTTGTCGACGACTTCGTTGACGTTGTCTCAGAAGGAAACTGGAAACTCTTCAACCCCTGAACTACCTTGGCGGCAACGAGTCGACGTACTCACTGAGTCGCGCAAACCAAGCATGCATACCAGCAGTTGCTTCGGGTGACGATCCGGCGTGCGTTGTACACACCTCGGTATTCGGTGTCAGCAAAGTCAGGGGTATTAGCCATCTCCGCAACGTAACGGATCACGTTCGGGACGTCCACACCGTTCAGCGATTCGCGATTGCTGACTCGATAACCGCCACGTCGATTTTTTGCATCGTCATCATTGCGTCAAAAGCTCGCTTTGCAACAGTGCGGTCGGCGCCGATGAAGGCCTCGGTCAATACTCTCGGCGTGATCTGCCAGGACACGCCCCACCTGTCCTTGCACCATCCGCACTCACTCTCCTGCCCTCCATTTCCAACAATCGCATCCCAATACCGATCGGTCTCGGCCTGGTCATCTGTTGCGATCTGAAACGAGAACGCTTCGGTCTGCGAAAAGAATGGACCACCGTTCAGCCCAATGCAGGCGATGCCGAAGACCGTGAACTCAACCGTCAGCACGTCACCCGCCGCCCCACCCGGATACTCGCCAGGGGCTCGAAACACCGAGCCTATTGAGCTGTCGGGAAATGTCGCTGCATAGAACGTTGCTGCTTCCTCAGCCGTCTTGTCGAACCATAAGCAGATGGTGTTTTTGGCGGTCATGTTGTCTCC
>JANMEI010000173.1:0-1643 GCA_031376865.1 Acidimicrobiia bacterium
CATCGATGCCGTGGTCGATGAATTGATCGATGCGATCCGAATATGGTATCTGATGCCCGAGGTGCACAGCCGCCCCGTCATCATCAACCTGTGGGGCATGACGGGCGTGGGCAAAACCGATCTGGTGCGGCGCCTGGTGCGAGCAATTGACTTCCAAGAGCGGTTCGCCGAAGTGGAACTGTCGAATAGCGACTCCACGTCGTATCAATCGTCAGTGTCGAGCATCTTGGACTCGAACAACATCAACGATGACAAACCGTCGATTGTGCTGTTCGACGAGATCCAACGATTCAACACGCTCAATGGTGATGGGTCACCGGTACAGTCCACCAAGTTCACCGACTTCTGGGAACTGTTGTCTGATGGTCGCTTGGCGAAACGGTCGCGTGACGACTTGGACTACAGCATTCAAGATGCCACCTTCTATCTACGTGACTTAAAGAAGCGCAAAGATGCTGGCGAAGAGGGCGTCAACCCTGATGAAGGAATCGGTATCTGGGAGGCCCGCTCACTCAAGTCGCGGCTCAACCTTGACAAGCCGGTTGACGAGCTTGCCGAAATATCACGTACACAGATGATCGAGCTGCTGCGCGATGCGAAGAAGCGCAAAGTTGTGTACGAACCCGTCAACCATTCGAAGACGCTGTGCATCATCAGCGGTAACCTTGACGACGCCTTCACCATGGCCACGCTCACCAACGAAGCAGATGTTGATGCCGACATCTTCCACGCGTTCACCGAAAAGATCACGGTGGTCGACGTCAAGGGTGCATTGGCCCGTCGGTTTCGGCCTGAACAGGTAGCGCGATTCGGCAATATCCATTTGATATACACCAGCTTGAAAAAGTCAGACTTTGACGAACTCATTAAGCGCGAAGTGTTTCGAGTTTGCGCATCAACAGCCAAACACTTCGGCATCACGCTCACGGTCAGCAGGGCGATAGAAGAACTGATCTATCGCAATGGCGTGTTCCCCGTGCAAGGTGTGCGGCCGGTGTTCTCATCAGTCATCGACATTCTTGAAGCCAACGTGTCGCGCTTCTTGTTCGAAGCATTGATGAACGACGCCGACACCATTGCGGTTGACTACGACGTCGTCAAAAAATCGCTCACCGGAACCATATCTACTGCCGGTGCTAAGAAAAAGCCCGTTGTGGTTGCGGTGCCCTATGTGGGCCGCCTCGATAAAGTTCGCCAACGCAACGTCACTGATGTGGTGGCCAACGTGTCCATTCACGAAGCGGGCCATGCGGTTGTGTATGCGTTGCTGTTTGGCTTGGCGCCATTGCAATTGACGTCGCGTGTTGCATCGTCTTATGCGGCAGGGTTTACGTTCCCGCACGAGATCCACGAAACCCGCGATCAGCTGCTGTCAAAGATCCAGGTGTTCTTGGCTGGTGGCATCGCCGAAGACATCATCTTCGGTGAAGGCAACGCAACGGTCGGCCGGGCCAACGATCGTGAGATGGCAACCCAAATCGCTATCGATGTGATTCGCCGCTATGGCTTCGACGCCGAGTTCCAAGCGTTCTACGGGCTTGACGGTCCGTATGTGATGGACAAGTCCGTCACCGATAGCGACATCGAAAAGATGGTGTCGCGTTTGGCTGCTGCGACGCACGAGTTGCTGGCCGAGCAACGCG
>JANMEI010000177.1:0-6333 GCA_031376865.1 Acidimicrobiia bacterium
GCCAACGAACTCTGCGAAGCAAAAGACGACAACCACCTCGGACGCGTCGTCCAAAAATACGGCCGCTACGACCTCCTCGCCATCGACGAACTCGGCTACGTCCACCTCGACCAAAAATCAGCCGAGCTCCTCTTCCAAATCCTCACCGAACGAGAAGAACGAGCATCGGTCGCCATCGCCTCGAACGCACCCTTATCCGAATGGACCAAAACCTTCACCGACCCTCGCCTCGCCGCCGCCGTCATCGACCGCATCACCTACAAAGCCCACATCATCGAAACAGGCACAAAAAGCTACCGACTAAACAAAACAAAGTAACCTCACCCCGGAGCCAACTTTCTCAAG
Organism: Acidimicrobiia bacterium; assembly: GCA_031376865.1. Taxonomy (GTDB): domain Bacteria; phylum Actinomycetota; class Acidimicrobiia; order Acidimicrobiales; family JANYDT01; genus JANNBN01. The sequence goes on from JANMEI010000177.1 coordinate 346, forward strand.
CGAAGTGGGGCCAGAAACCTCAAGCGTTCTCACTCGGGGCCGTTATCCATTCGTAGGTATGCGGGGTAACCGCGGACCATCGCGATCCGGTCCAAGCAGTCGACAACATCGTCAGCGTTCAACGACCGTTCAATTTTGATCGCTGGGCATTCACGGGTGTACTCATCAATGACGTTCAACAGTTTCAGGGGTCGCCCATCATTGGTTTGATCGAACTGGAAATCAAGTGCCCACAGGACGTTCGGTTGGATCGGACAAAACGCACCAACTCCGTTACTGGTCCCGCGTGGTGGTCGTTTCCGTCGGCGGCGTGGGACACGTAGCCCTTCGTCACGCCACAGCCGTTGTACCCGTTTGCGGTTCACCAAGAATCCTTCGTTACGGGCATGGTCAGTTGCTCGTCTCCATCCCCACCGCGGATGCGCGCGGGCGAAGTCGCGTAGACAGGCACGTAACTGTTCTTCTTCATCTGTTACTACTGGTTCCGGTGTGCGTTGTGTGGTGCGGTTCTGACCGATAACACGACACGCCCGCCGTTGCGATACCCCGAACCGTTCCATCAGCATCACGACCGCTTGACGGCGCCGGTTCGGGGTCAAAATTTTCCCTCCGCGACTTCTTTCAGCATGTCAATATCCAACGACTGGTTCGCCACGAGTTTCTTCAACCGGGCGTTTTCTGCTTCGAGTTCTTTTAACCGTTTCGCTTCGTTTCCTTTCATTCCATCGTATTGGGCACGCCACCGGTGAAAGGTCTGCTCGCTTACTTCCAACGCACGACACGCGTCCGCGATGGTTTTTCCTTCACCCAATATTCGGTCCGCTTCACGCAACTTGCGGATGATCTGATCCGGGGTGTGACGACGACGTTTCATTTGAGAATCCTCCTGCCCCAATTCTGGAGCCTGAAACTCTCACAACACGTGGACCACCCTCAAGGGGTCATGCCAAACCCAGAAGAACGCAGCGACCTTGGACAGCACTACACGTCGGTGCCGAACATTCTCAAAACGATCGAGCCGCTCTTCCTCGACGGTCTTCGCGATGAGCTCGACGTCGGTTTCGACTCCGTACGTAAACTTGAAACACTGCTCGAACGGATCAGCTTGATTAGGGGTTGAAGCAGAAGCAACAGCTTCGGAAGTACTGGGCCAGCTAACGGCGGAAAAGCTTCCGAAATTTCCCGCCTTTTTGGTGAAACTCCTGGATGACTTCCGGTCGCAAAACATGTGTCTCTCTCCTTTCAATAGCTTCCAAAAAGAGCCTCTGGTTAGTCGTTTCCTCGATAACACTGCGGCGAATGACGTCGAGAAACGCTGAGAATGAATCAGCCAACATGAGGTCAGCATTACGGACGCCATACTCCTCTGACTCGTCAAGCTCCCAGCCAAAATCCAGATTCGTCCAGTACACCGCCCCGAAATCAACTTGCTCAAGAGAGAGTACAAAGCTTCCACAGGCAGCCTGATCCACACCAACTCGCAGCGAATTTCTTGGGGCATTGTTGTCCATGGCTGGACCAGTCAAGGCGAAAAGATCGTTCGTGGGAGCCGGATCCAGGTAGCAGAAATATCCGAAACCTCCTGAACACGGTCCGTGGGTGTTGAGGAAAATCGCTCCCTGGTTCTCCATCACCGCCTCCCCAGGGCCAATCGCAAGGAAATTTCGGTAGTCTTTGGGGAGGGCGATGTTGTGCTCACGCTCGAAGAGTTCGACAACTTCATACCCGCAAGGTCTAATTGGCATTGGTCTCCTCAGCAGGCACGTAGGCCCCGGTCGATTGCGGAACGCCCACCCCAGTGGCTGAACGCGTTATGAATTTCGAACGGCACTAGGAGCATTCCGCAACCATCCACGGTGTGGTGCCAAGTCAGCTTGACACCGAACTTCGCTTCCGCTTCTTCCATCGATGAGAGGTTAATCGAACGCAAAGCGGCCCTGTAATCCGCCCCGGTCCTTTCTTGGTTTCCGGTCAGAGTTGGGGAAGAGAACTTCGCAAATGAAACTGCTTCTAAGTCTAAGTTTCCAAAATCATCGAAGAAATCAACCTCTGGATACTTCGCCCTGATCGTTTCGTACGATGCCCCCCTCTTTGGCGATTGAGTAAAAACCTTCCAGCGCACCCCTCCAAATCCTTTCCGAACTGAAGACTTTGGGATCGCTGGACGACTCCAAAACAATTCACCGTACTTGCCTTTTGTGGAATCGACCGTCAACACGAACCGGCTGCGTCCGATCATCTTCGTTGTAAAGAAGCTGCTGTCAAGTCGACTGATTTTCAGGGGTAAACCGTCCCGATCGAGAGGTGGCAGATCAAGCTGGTTGATCCGGTAGGCGTTCGTTCTCCCAAGGTCATCTAGCTGAGTTGGGTTGAAGTTTCCGGCTGACGTGACGGGACCACTATATGGTTGTCGTAGAGCAGGTACGTCGATTCCAGGGGACAACTGCGCAAACATTACGTCGAATGCTTCGATGTTCTCGGCAGTACAGACACCCTTTTCAGGATCCTTCAGCTGCGCATATCCTCTACAAACGACCCCCAAGGCAAACACCGTGCCGGTTGTGACCGCTGCGGATACTAAAGCTATCGACGCCACGGAGACTCCGGCAACAGTTGTTATTCCACCCGCAAGCAAGGCCACTGAAGTGACAGCGCCCTCAACGATGGCACCCGCAACAACTGCAACAGCCCAGGCAACGTAGAAGGTGAGCGCGACTGCTAGTCCGATGAGGAGCGCCGTTGCAAGTACCTTCGAATAGTCAGTAGCAAACTTGAGTTCCAAATCCAAAATGATCTTGTCACCAAAAGCATCCCATATGAGACGTTTACCCTCTTTGTTCAACGAAGCCCAAAAAGCGCCTTGGGCATACTTCGGGAGCTTTATGGAACCATCTGCGTTTGAGTATTCGGACTTGCTAGCGTCGACCCCCGCCTTTACCCTTCCATTTCCATCGTAAGTTGTTTGTGAATCCTTAAAGTTAAAATACAAACCGATCGCAAGACTAAGCCAGTCGGACTCGTTCAAAGTGCTTTGGTTCAATTCCTTGGTTGGAGCACCGAAGTCTTTTGCTATTTGGCTCCATGGGACATCTTTTGAAACACACGTCGGTTCAGGTAAACCGGAAGATTCGCAGATCGTGTAGGTTGGCGTCCGAACTTTTGTTGTCGCAGAAACAAAACCCACTTCACCCGGCAGGTTCTTGAAAACATTAGTTTCGGAACGCAGATCAAATTTGTCGCTAATCATCGATCCGCCGCTGTTTCGAAGCGTCGGATCAGCCTGCATATGCCTTCCCCGTCGACCGTAGGGAAGGCTTACCTGTAAGGCTTCTGCACCAGACCTATTAGAGAGCCTCGTTTCGGTTGCGATCTCTACCGGGTCCGGTAAACCGTCTGAATCTGAATCTGGTTTCAGTGGGTTAGTTTTGACGATCCGCAGCGAGCGTTCGCGGACTGTCACAATCCCAGAATATTCTTCGCAGTCCGTCAGATCGTCTTCATCGAGATCAGAGCCATTGTCGAAGGTCTCTTCGACAATGCCCAGGCGTTTTGACTTGATTGCCTCCCAGAATGCAGCGACAGGCGCCGGCAAGGTGCTTTGTTCTGATTCGAACGTGACCGAGACACCGTAACGATTCAACTCCTCCGCAAGAGGCAATAGGTCAGCCGCAGAGTCGGTGAAGCCGCCATCCCCAATAATTAACAGTTGCCGATAGTTTCGGCTGGAACTCCGGAATATGACTAGCGCTTCGCGTAGTGCCGGCGTGAGCCTTGCGTCTCCAAAATTGGCAGTGCTGGGTTGTGCCGGCTTCACTTGCCCGTTTGCATCGGCCGTTAACCGTGAAGTGTCAGAGACTTCGAAAACGCTGTAGGCAACATCGTCGGGAATCCATGCAACCGATGGATCCCGTGAGTGAGAACCAGAAGAGTCGTATAGTACTACCGCTTCAGTGAATTTCCAGAAGGGCGACGCAATACAGGTTCTCCCGGCTCGTGGACCATCGATGATCGTCTGGCCGAGCAAATCTTTGAGAGACTTTTCCCTGTAATCTTTCGCAACCTTGACACGAGTGAAATGTGATGCTTCAACTGTGATCGAGCCATTCCCGTTTTTCACCTGGACCGGGTAAGGAATCCAAAGGTCTTGATTTGGGTCGTAAAATTCGACGTCAGAGGTGAGCTCATCGGCTGCGTTAACGGGAACCGTGAGTTTGGTTGTGGGGAAGTAGGACGTAAAGCCCGTTGAAGTAATCTCGAACTCAACCCCTGCGTTGACATCAGATTCGATCATCTCGATGGTCACACTGGAAGGGTCAATTTCGCCTGGCCCGAGTTCAAGTCGAACGAGTCCGGATGACACGGTGGTGCGAGTTTGCACTCCAATGACCGGATCAGACTTGTCACAGTTTCCAGATTCGGCGTCGTAGCAGCGGTCCCAGCCTTGTCCACCTTCCACAGCGTCAAGTCCCGGCCCAGCAAACACAAGATCGTCGCCGGCGCCGCCGTCGATGTTGTCGTCGCCTAACTCTCCTTTGATCTCATCGTCGTCCGCCCCACCACTGAGGAAATCGGAACCTATTCCCCCATCTAAGTCGTCGCGGCCAGAGTCACCTTCCAGCCGATCCGCACCGGTCCCGCCAACCATGCTGTCATCCCCAGGTCCTCCTTTCAATTGATCCGACCCGTCAGCACCGACAATCACATCGAAGCCCGCACCACCCTCCAAGACATCACTTCCATCACCGCCCACTAAGACGTCATTTCCACCAAGACCCTCCAGACTGTCATTGCCACCCAGGCCACAGATAATGTCTGGGCCGTCGGTCCCAACTAGGTTGTCGTCCCCACTTGTTCCCCGGATCGCTCTCGTCGATTCGCAAAACTTCGCTGCATTTGCTGCGAGTACGTCGCTCGCAGGGATCGTCCCAGTTTCGACCGGAATAGACGTGGGCGGAACGACAGACGTCGTGCCTAAACTCGGTGTCGTAGTTGAAGTAGTCGTTGAAGTTGAAGTAACGCTCGTGGAAGGCGTGCTTGTCGTCGATGAGGAGGATGTTTCGGTTGGGCAGAGTGCGGTGGTTGTGGATGCTGTTGCGGTGCGGGTGGTTCCGTTTGGTGATTTGAGGGTCCACACATGATTTGCGGGGTTTTTCAGTTCGATGACGAAAACTTTTCGTTGGCGGCCTGGTTGGAACACTGTGGTTTGACCGCGGTCTTGTGGTGCTGGGGTGATCTTGTTCCCGGACGGACTGACCGGGATCGTGATTGGTGCGTTCCAGTCGTTTTGGTATCCGAACCACACCCACTGGGACCCGTTCGCCCGTACTTCGCGGCATTCAACAACCGGTTTTACTTGTTCAACTGGTGCCGTTTGCGCGTTGGTTGGGATCGCGATTAGTGCGGTAGCAAGCACCACGATGGTGGTGAACAACGCGACAGGACGACACAAAACGGCGCGGATGATTCGTTGGAACATGGTCTGATTTCGGTTCTTATTGCGAGTGGGTTGGATATTCATCACTTGACCTCAACGGTTCCGAGAACGAGTGGTGTGGTTGCGTTGTTGATCGCATCGGCGACAAACACACCTCGAGGGTTTTTTGCTTTCACACTTAACATCACTGTCCCATTGGAAGGGGCGGTCAGGAACGCATCGGTCGTACCGTCAACCAGTTCAATTGGTGCTGGTTTACTGATCCGGAATTTCACTTTCGCTCCCGGTCTCACCCCGGTGATTTTGAGATCGATTCGATACAAACGATCACCAGTGGCGGAGTTTGCCAAGCGAGTGATCTCCGCCGTCAGTGTTCCAGTGGTGGTCGTGGTTCCACCTGAGCAGACGAACACAGTGCTGAGACGTCCAAAACAATCAGATACCCCATCTGGTCTCACTAGCGGCCGATGCTGGCGGTCACCAGGTGCGGCAGTGGTTTTCGTGACGATGTCAGCGATTTTGAATGCTTCCAATGGTGACCCGGCAGGGATCAC
>JANMEI010000178.1:0-2859 GCA_031376865.1 Acidimicrobiia bacterium
CGGGCGATCTGGGGGCCAGCGCGGCCCGCAAGTTTGACTGCGAAGCGTGGCTGCCCAGTCAAGAAACGTTTCGAGAAGTCACCTCGACGTCGAACTGTACGGATTTCCAGGCCCGCCGCTTAGGTATCCGGATGAAAGACGAGTCCGGCACTAAATCGGTGGCGATGCTCAACGGCACGCTGTGCGCAATGGCCCGCATGGTGGTGATGGTGCTCGAAAACAATCAGCGCGCCGATGGTTCGGTGACAATTCCTGAGGTGTTGCGCCCGTTCATGGGCACTGATGTGATTGTTCCCAAGGGGACGGGCGCGCGTTGATGGGACCAAGCCAATTTTGCATTGTTCAATCTCCTGTGACGAATTGAGGATTTTGACCCTCCCTTTCGTCACAGGAGATTGCCGTATGTGACGCGGTAGTCACTCTTTTCGTCACAGGAGATTGCCGTATGTGATGCGATAGTTCGGTCTGTCCGAGCCAATCATGTTTCGATTGCGCCGAGCAGTGACTCCGAAGTGGGCATACGGTCAGTAGGCTGACCAACTGTGGTTCGACTTCCCCCGAGCCGAAAGTCGCGTGTCATTGGCGTCGTCGTTTTGACGCTGACGGTTGGCGTCTCGGCACATCCGGCGCTGGGGCAAACCTCCACGTCCAAACAGCGCGAAGTTGAGCGCCTGCAAGACGAACTTGACCGCCTCGACGACGAAGCCGGTGCGCTGGCTGAAGATGCCAACGATGCTGAACAGCAACTTGCCGATGCGCAAGCCGCCCTGGTCAGCGCCACCGAGTCGGCAAAAGATTCAAAGTCCACTTACGAACAGTCTGTGAAGGACGCGAAGTCTGAAGCGCTGCGTCGATTTGTTGAAGGTCCGGTCGTTGGGATCGAGACGACCGATACGTTGCAGGTCAGCGCAAGGCGGCGAACGTATCGAGAAGTTGCGACGGGTCAAAGCATCGATCGTATTGATGCATTGAATGCTGCCACCGAGGACTATTCGATTACCCGCACCAAAGCCGAGCGTTTGACGAAAAAGGCGAAACAGCAGAAGGCAGCGCTGGCAGCTGCTTTGAAGAAAACCAGCCGTTTGGCGGACCGTCAAGATGCGCTATTGCGTAACGCCAAGGCCGATGTCGTCAAGCTATTGGCACAGGAAGAAACTGGACGAATTCAAGCTGAAGAGCGTGCGGCCAAAGCAGCAGCTGCCAAACGAAAAGCAGCCGCGGTGAAGTTGTTGCAACAACGAGAAAAGGACCGCAAGGCCGCTGAACTGGCTGCGAAACAAGCAGCAGCACGCGGCAAGAAGCCGCCAAAACTGGCAGCGCCACCGACGTCGTCAAACGCCCGAATCTTGCCACCGGAGCAAACTGCGGACCCGGCCACACCGTCCTCCGATGACGATGCTGTCCTGGCGGCCGAAGCAGAACTGCCGTCGAATTTGCCATCGGCATCGGGGTCCGACCTCGCTGTTCAAGTGGCGTTGGCACAGGTGGGCAAAGCCTATGTATGGGGTGCGGCTGGAACCGAGTCGTTTGACTGTTCGGGGCTCACCAGCTTTGCCTGGGGGAGAGCGGGCAAACGGTTGCCACGGGTGTCGCGAGCTCAATACGCCGCCACCAGGCGAGTGTCGCGCAGCGATTTACAGCCCGGCGATTTGCTGTTCTTCGCTCGGCCCGGCCGACCCATTCATCACGTTGGTATGTACATTGGCAATGGGCAAATGGTGGAGGCCCCGCATCGACGGGCGCGGGTACGGGTGCGCAGTGCATTTAGGCGTGATTACCTGGGTGCCGGACGAGTGCTGTGATCAGTTTTGTAATGACTTTCACCTACGTTGTACCCGTTATGTCACCCATGGCGGCCGATTTGATTGGTTGTGAGTGATTTCACGAAGGGATCCTCATTACCCCTCAGGGAGCTCAGTTATCATGCCGATGAAATAGGCGTAACTGGACACTTTGCCCTGAGGAGCACGAATGACCACCTTTGATACCCGCCGCTTTGTCGCGCGGGCAGCATCAGTTGCATTGATTTGCACAGCAGCGGTGCCGCTGTATCTGCGAGGGGCAACCAGCGGGCAAGCAACCACCGGCACCATCAGCGGAACGGTGTTCAACGACTACAGCCAGGATGGTGTTCGGGCGATTCCTGCTGAGCCATTGCTGTCCGGCGTATCGGTCACGGCAACTTCCAGTTCAGGTGTGGTGACCGGCCCCGTGCTCACCGATGCGGTGGGCGCGTATTCGTTCGCGGCGTTGCCCACCGGCACCTACCGAGTCGAGTTTGCCACCCCGGCGGGCATGTTCCCGGCCCCGGTCGGCGCCGACAATGGCTCGTCAGTCCAGTTCGTGGCAACCGACGGAACGGCCAAGGCAGCGTTCGCCAATCCAGCCGACTACTGCCAGGCCAATCCGAACATCGTGATTGCGTGCTTTGCGCAATCCTTTGACACCAACCCACAGCCTGCACTGAAGTCCATCCCATACGACTCCAACAACATCAACCCAGTCGGTGCAACGACTCGATTGTCGATGAGCGACACAGGTGCCACCTACGGCATTGCTTACCACCGGGCGTCGAAGACCATCTTTCAAGGTGCCTTCTTTCGGCGAGCCGTTGCGTTGGGCTCGGGGGGCCTCGGAGCGATCTACGCGACCGCCGCTGCTGGGTCTTCTGCACCTACTGTTGTCGGCACCGTGCCCAATGTTGGTACGGACCCACGGCCCGCCACGATCCCCGCTGGATATTGGGACCGAGATGCCCCAGCATTTGATTCAGTTCACAAGATTGGACTTGGCGACATCGATTTGTCAGCCGACGAGAAGACGTTGTTCACCGTCAACTTGAATGACAACTCGATCTAC
>JANMEI010000181.1:0-7067 GCA_031376865.1 Acidimicrobiia bacterium
GAAGGCCATTGTTGTGTTGAAAGATGATATGCATGCAGATGAGCTTGAGCTGATCAATTTCAGCCGCGAACGTATCGCCAAGTACAAGTGCCCCACCTCTGTTGACTTCACCGATGTGTTGCCCAGAAACGCTTCCGGAAAGCTCCTCAAGAAAGATCTTCGGTCGTCGTACTGGCAGGACTACGAACGAGCGGTCAACTAGTGGAACCAATCGTCGCCGTGCTGCGACGGTTCGCTGTCGATTTCTTTACCGCGCACAACCTGTCGGTCTGTGCCGAGATCATGACGCCCGACTATCAGTTGATGGTAGGCCGCACCATCATCGCGGGGCGCGATCAGCACTACCTGCCAGCGGTAGAGCAGCAACTGTCACAGTTCCCCGGACTGGCTATGACAGTGCACGACGTGGTGGTCACGCCCACGCGTGCAGCCTTGTACTTTTCCGAACACGGCGCATCAGGCGGAGAGGGAGGACCGTGCGCGTCGTGGTCGGGTGTTGCCCTGTACGAATTTGATGGCGTGCAACTGACCAGGTGTTTCGCCAACGAGGACTACCAGGCTCGGCGTCGGCAGTTGAAAAGTGGAACGACTGACACGGTAAGGCCATCTGCTGTTGCGCCCTGGGATGTTGCTGTTGGACAACCCAATCCCGAAGCCGAGGCCATCGTCAGCGAATGGTTGACCGGTTCAGACTCGTTAACCGATTCCAACATTGACTATGACGACGAGTGGATGACCACTACGTCGACACCGTTTCACTTCGAAGTCACTAGCGCAGAAGTGATCAGCATGTTTTCATCTAACGACCGCGTGGCATTTGCGGTGATGCACCAGGGCATGTGCCAATCTGGATCGGCCGAGATATTCAGCACCGGGATGGTCACCGTGAACGGTGACCAGGTGGCGAGTGGATCGGTCATTCGCGACCAGGCTGCGTTGTTTCGAACAGCCCATTCACCGTCACAACCTGTTGCCCGTTAGATCACATCGAGGTAGAGCGACACGGTGACTGTGAAGTGGTCAATCTTGTTCCAGTCGCGTTCAAGCGTTTCGCCACTGCCCATAGATAGTTCATAGTCGTACCCATTGTTGTCGCGTTTGACGCCCAGCCGATTTCCCGTTGCGTTGAGGGCTGGCTCCCACCCGCAGCACGCAAACTTCAGGGGCTGCATCGCATAGTTGGTCATCAACATTGCCTCGGTGGGTTTGGCTTTCGCCCCGTCTACTTTGTACAGGTAGTCAAGCGTTCGGCTGCCCCCGAAGCTGGCATCGGCACAACCGGTGAACGTGAGATCTGCCGGCTTTGTGCCCCACGTTTCGAGAATGTCTGTGCACCTAGGTTTTGAATTCGGCACTCGTTGGGCCGCAGGAGTTGCACCCGTGAGTTCCTTCGCTTCGTCAGCAGTCTTCGTGCAAGACGTGAGCACAAACAACACCGTGCAAGTTGCTGCCAGCCAAACCGTCAGGCGCAAGTGCAACGAAGTGAGTTTCATGTACAGAGAATAGACCTCAGCCTGCGTTGGGCTACCAGGGTGCTGTCGAGAATCCGCCGTCGACGGCAATGATTTGACCGGTCACGTAGCTGCTTGCTCGTGACGACAGAAACACTGCCATGCCAGCCATGTCATCAGCCTCGCCCAATCGACCCATTGGGCACTTGGCGGTGAACTCATCACCCCGCGCTTCCAATGTTGCTGCCATCATCTTCGATGGAAACGGACCGGGAGCAATCGCGTTGACGGTGATGTTGCTGGGCGCAAGTCGCTGCGCCAACACGCGTGTGAGGTGATGCACCGCTGCTTTGCTTGATGAGTACGCGAAGTTTTCCAACTCGGGGACTCGAAAGCCGTCGATGGAACCAACGTTGATGATTCGGCCCGGATCGCGATCGGCAGCAGCAGCTTCAAGCAGCGGTAGGCACGCCACGCTGAGGTTGAACACACCTTTGACATTCAGTGCCATGACCTTCTCCCACGCAGAGTCGGGATAGTTGGTCAGTGGTGCGCCCCATGCAGCGCCGGCGTTGTTTACCAGGACATGCAACTTGCCCTCTTTGTCCGACAGTTCAGCCGCTACTCGTTTTGCTTCTGCTTCGGTCGACACATCGGCGGGGAGCGACACGCACTGACCAACCTTCGAAAGCTCTGCGGCGATACTGTCGCACACGTCCTTCTTGCGAGACGACACATACACCTTGGCGCCTGCTTCAACCAGGCCTCGCGAGATCATCAACCCGATTCCCTGGGAACCTCCGGTCACTAACGCCACTTTGCCGGCGAGTGAGAACAAATCCTGTGCCATGGTGAAACCCCTTTTCCCCGAGGGCCCGGGCGGCCCGATTTCGTCAACAGTACTGTTGAGATTGCCAAACTGTTGTGTTTACACTTCTTGGGTGAGCGATTCCACCAGTCCAACGGCACCGACACCGCCAACAACACCAACGGCGACGACACCGTCGCTCGGCGATGAGGTGCTCGTTGAGCGCGTCGGACCGGTGCTGGTCATCACAATCAACCGCCCCGCAGTGCGCAACGCGGTCAACCATGCAACTGCGGTTGGCGTGGCAGCAGCGCTGGATCAGTTGGAATCGGACCCTCTCTTGGTTGTTGGCATCATCACCGGGGCTGGCGGCACATTCTGTTCGGGGATGGACCTGAAGGCGTTCCTCACCGGCCAGCGTCCGGAGATTGAAGGGCGAGGGCTGGTCGGCATCACCGAAGCGCCACCAAACAAACCAATGATTGCGGCCGTAGAGGGCTATGCGCTTGCTGGCGGTTGTGAAATCGCATTGGCCTGCGACATGATCGTGGCTGCCGATAATGCCGTCTTCGGAATTCCTGAGGTGAAGCGTGGACTGGTCGCAGGATCAGGTGGACTTGTACGGCTGCCGCAACGCATTCCAACACAAATCGCCATGGAGTATGCGCTGACCGGCGCACCGCTGCCCGCCGCCGAGGCTCATCGCTGGGGATTGGTGAATCGACTCACTCCGGCTGGAGGTGCATTAGTAGGTGCACTTACGCTCGCATCAGAGATTGCAGCTAACGCTCCGCTGGCGGTGCAGCTGACCAAGCGCATCATTCGTGATTCAGCCGATTGGTCAGCCGCTGAAACCTGGGCGCTACAAAACCCTTTGGTTGACGCCATTCTGGCCACTAACGATGCACGCGAAGGAGCCGCCGCCTTCGCAGAAAAACGTGCTCCTCAGTGGACCGCCACCTGACTCGCAGCGGTACTGCAGGCTAAGCCGAACAGGGCAACAGCTCGCTGCCACGCATGCGGACCATGTCGGCAATTGCTTCTCGACGAAGCGTCGATTCGTCTACTGACGCACCCGATAGTTCGGCCATGCCGCGGTGCAAGTTGCCAACCAATCGTTCACTGTCGTTCAGCGCAACGAACTCACCAAGATCAACCTTCATCGCTGCTTCCAATGGAGTCAGTCCGGCTTCGATGGCTTCGCCCGACACGCGCTGGATCATGAGTAGATAGCGCTCGATCACATCGAACGCTTCGGGTCCGCAGACAACGCCATGGCCAGGCACCACCGTGGTTGCATTGAACGATCGCATCAAGCAAGCGAACGCAAACTGCCGTCTACGGATCCCATCAAAATAGACGGGGTTCCACCGTGAAAGACCAGGTCGCCGGTGTACAACACACGGTCAGTTGGCAACCATGCAACCACATCACCAGAAGTGTGTGCCGGGCCACCCATGTGATGCAACTCAACCAGCGTTTCATCCGCGTGCAGATCGAGTCGCGATTCGAACGTGAGGTTTGGCGTGCTCAGTTGCAAGTTGCCCCAATCGGGCTGTTCGAAGGTTTCTTCGTAGCGTTTAATGCCCGTACGAGCCGCTTCGGTAAAGCAGTGCGCGTGCCCGACAATGGTCGCTGGCGCAAACACCGAGTTGCCATACGTGTGATCGCCATGGTGATGCGTGTTCACCACCGTGCGAATAGGAGCATCCGTCACCGACCGAATGGCATCGTGAAATGCACGGGTGCGGGCTTCGGTGGAGCACGTATCGATTAGGACAACTCCACTTGAACCAACAATGAATCCTGCGTTGTTGATCCACCAACTTCCGTCATCTTGTATGTACGCATACGCTGATGTTCCGACCTTGATGAGTTCTGCTTCGATCGTGTCTACCGCGTAACAGTACAAGGCACGCTGGTTTCTCGCACTATGAGCGCCATTTTCCTCTGCAACTTTTGGTTTCGATTGCCGACGAACATCGTTAGGGTACTGATGCGTTCCTCACAGCAAGTCCCCCTGCAAGCCCCCAAACGCTAGGAGGGTGAACCATGAACTCACGTTCGTTCACTTGGAAACGTCGACATTCGACCTTTGTCGCCTTATGTTTAGGCGTCATAGTTGCGAGTTCCGTAACTGGTTTCAAAGCCGTGACGAACTCGGCGCAAGCCCAAGACGCCCCGGGAAACGGCCTGAAGTTTCAGTACTTCACCAACGCCAACCTCGCGGGAGAGCCTGCCATCTCTGAAATTGACCCCAACGTCGAATTTGATTGGGGAACAACAGGAGTCGCAGAGGGCTTCCCTCACGACGGGTTTTCTGTTCGTTGGAGGGGCAGCATCGAAGCACCCACGACGGGTACGTACCGATTTGCGACCGAGGCCGACGATGGTGTGCGACTCAGGATCAATGGGTCGGTGCTGATTGATGCATGGACCCCGAGTACTACCGACCAAACAAGCACCCCGGTGTCGCTGGTGGCCGGTCAGCGTTACAACCTTGAGCTGGATTATCACGAGATCCGTGGCAATGCGTTCGTGAAACTGCAATGGATTCCGCCGGGCGATACACGACAAATAGTTCCCCAAAGGTATCTGTACTCAAGCGAGGTGACCCAACCACCAGAGCAGTCCAGTTCTACGACGATGGCCGCTGCGGCGAGTCGGACTGTTTCCTACGAGGCCAGCAACGAGAACTTTCCCAACCCCGAACGGGGGTACACATTCCAGAATGATCCACCATGGCCAGCCGATGGTGTGAAGTGGGATTTCTGTGGCCAGGGCAACAACGCAACGGCCTACAACTACGACGCCTGGAACACGCCGCTTACTGCTGAGCTGATCGCAGAACGGAGAGCATTGGGTCAGAGCGTGATTCAAAGTCGGTATCACATTGCAGCGTTTCGAACCCAAGACCTGACCGATGCATACCTGGCGTTTCTGGAGCGAGACTTTGCAACAGCACGACAAGGTGGCATCAAGTTGGTGATCCGATTCGCCTACAACTACCCATTTGGCGGGCCCGACGCAACCCTCGAACGGGTGCTTCGCCACCTCGACCAACTCAAACCAGTCCTTACCAAAAACAAAGACGTGATTGCATTTATGGAAGCTGGTTTTGTGGGGTGTTGGGGTGAGTGGCATCATTCCTCCAACGGCTTGAACTACGAAGATCGCGACACCATTTCCCCGTCACAGATCGCCATCATGGACAAGATCCTCCAGGTACTTCCCAAAGACCGCATGGTGGCAATGCGGTATCCGCGTCAAATGTATGGGTACTTTGGAAGTGACAACTTCAACCCAGTCGCACCCTTGACTGCTACGACGGCGTTTACCGGGTCAAATCGAGCCCGCGTCGGTATTCACGATGACTGCCTCGTGTGCAGCGACGTCAATGGCGGCACGTTTCTTCGTGACACGATGACGCAGGACAAGGCGTTCTTGAAGGCCAACAATTTGTACGTCGTCCAAGGGGGTGAAGTCGGGACCCCCGAGTCCATCGACCCAGCCGTCCCAGCGGTGGCCAACAGCCCACTGGCGAGTTGCGAGGCAGTTCGAAAGCAGTTCCGTGAGCAGCGATACAGCGTCGTCGGTTTGTTCGACACTGCCAACCCCGCATCGTCGATCAAACGGTGGGAGCGAGAAGGCTGCGGAGCAGAGTTTCAACAACGGGTGGGCTATCGCTTCCGACTGATCGAGTCAACAACACCGACGACAGCGGTGGCTGGTTCGTCAGTGAAACTCTCCATCACGATAGCCAATGACGGTTACGCCCGGCCATTCAACCCCCGCCAGGTCGAACTCGTTATGCGCAACAACGCCACCGGCGAAGCAATTCGGCTTCCGGTCTCAACACCCGTCGATACCCGTCTCTGGCTGCCCGGGCCAGGCGAGACGCAAACACTTTCGACAACTGTTGGCCTTCCCGCTGGGGTCACCGCCGGCAACTACGACTTACTCCTCAACCTGCCCGATCCCGAGCCTGCGTTGAATACTCGACCAGAGTTCAGCATGCGGCTTGCAAACACCAACGTGTGGGAATCGACGTCGGGCTACAACAACCTGAGAACATCTGTGAACGTATCAACTAGTTCGCAGCCTCCACAAACCACTGCACCTCAACCTCCGCAAGAAGCTGTGAAAATTATGGCGGTCGGTGATTCGCTCACCGAAGGTAACGGTCCGGTTCCCGGAGCGTTCCAATCCTACCGAGGACACCTATACAACTCCCTGGTAGCTGCCGGTTACCAGATCGACATGGTCGGCCCCAATCGATGGTTCACCCTGGCATCAACCGCTGACGGCGAGTACGCAGGAAATGCCGGATTCACGATCGGCCCAGACCGATCCGGTGTCTGTACTCGTCCGGCGGCAGGAGCATTCGAAGGCTGCCCATCGCCGCACAACAACATCTACGAGAACATCGATGGTTGGATTGCTCTGTATAAACCCAACGTCATCACGCTCATGATCGGGGCCAACGATCAATTCCCTGAGACACTCTCGCCGGGAGCGACCGGAGTGTTCCGCGACGTCGACAAGTCTGAGGGAGCTGCAAAACTCGAAGCGTTGGTATCCAAGATCCGACAAGCCGCCCCGGACGCGCAGCTCGTGTTGGGTGGTTTGTCGCACGTCGCGTACACCGATGACACCCCCGAGATGGCAGCGATCCGAGCCACGGCAAAACGCCTTGCTGATACGTCATCCACAGACACCATCTCGTACGCCGACGTGTGGAGTGTTGATCTGAAGGGATCAGACTTTGCCGATACGGTGCACTATAGCGATTCCGGCGCGGCGAAAGT
>JANMEI010000197.1:0-3217 GCA_031376865.1 Acidimicrobiia bacterium
CAGCTTTCAAGAAGACACTCGTTATCGCAGCGTCCACCCCATGCTTGCCCACTTGATCGAACTGCGGCGCTTGGACCAATTCGATTTGGAACGTGACCTGACGAATTCTTCGCGAACCACGCATCTTTATTATGCCAAGAATAAAGCGGCTCAAGGGGTCGTTGCCGGAGCCGATCAGCGAGTCACCGATCGGTTCGTTCATTCCGAAGACGTTGGGGAAGCTGAACCCACCGAACATGAGTGGAAAACCCACGATGAAGAACGCGACGAAGCCCACACCGAAGATGGCGAAGTTGGTGCTGACGACATGGGCCGCATGTTTTGCTCGGCAGAATCCCGTTTCGACGAGGGCAAACCCCGCCTGCATAAACACCACCATTGCAGCACCAATCACGATCCACAACAGGTTGAGCGACTCGTTAGTGGCCTGAAGATCAGCTGTCGTGAGGGGTTTTGTGGGGTCAAGCGCCTGGGCAAATGCGCCGGTTGGTCGGACGGCTGAGACAGCTAAGGCCCCAATAGTAAGTGCAGTGATTGTCGGTGCACGTCTCTTGGTGAAAAGGGCCTTTGGGTGAAGGGAGGCGGAGGTGAACACGGGTGCTCCTCAAGGAACGCAAAGACGGAACATCCGTCTGAGGAGCACCATAGGGATCGCTGATTTCAGCAGTACTTCCCGATTGTTTCGATCATGTTCCAAGCGTGTTGGTGAGGCGACGATTAAACCAATGACGAGGTGTTGGTGCTACCCCGTTGGTGAGTAGCTCGCGCACTCGATCTTGAAGTTCGACATCGAGTTTCGCGCCGATTCGGGTGGTCAGTTCAAAGACGTCAAACACCAATTCGTCAACCGTAGAGATCCGGGCTGCATGAATATCGACGCCGGCAACAGCAAAGGCGGCCGCCACCGCGTGGAGCAATCCCGGTCGATCTGTCGCTCGGAACTCACAGACTGTGTGCCACGGTGAGACGGCGTTATCGAAACGAAGTACTGCGTCGGGCACTGGTGCACTTCGCAAGGGTCGAGACATCGACACGGAGAGTTCGTGTCGAATTTCGTCGGGGCTGGGCAGGTGTCCGGCCACTGTGCGGACGGTGAACGACTGCAGCGCCGCCCCATCGGCCCATGTGGTCACGTCGGCGTGTTCGACGCTCAGTCCAAACTCTTCCAATACCCCGGAACTTCGGGCAAGGAGGCCGGTGACGTCGCTGGCAGCGAGTTCAACCGTGGCTGAACCATCTAACGAAACGTCGACGATCTTTGCTGCCACTTCGCCGCGTCGAGGACACGGTGTGAGCAGTAACACCTGGCGAGCAACGACGGAGGGATCAGTGGTGATGAGGTAGTTAATCGGAGCGGATTCAGCTCGGATCAAGGCATCGATCAGTTGGGTTGGTGTGGCTAACTCGTGGACCAGTGATCGCACTTCAGCTCGGCGTTGTTCAAGGACGTGCGCGGTAGCGACGCCGCGACGATCGCCAACAGGCGAGGTCAACGTGTGGGACAGCAACGAATGCAACTCGAGCAGAGCGTCGCGTTCCCAGGTTTCGAGGCCGTTGAGGGCGATGCTTAACACCAGTTGTTCATCGATGCGGTATTGCGAGCCGAGGTGAACTGCAACCCGAAGCACCGATTCGGCCGTGAGCCCGTCGGGGGCGATCGCGGTGGCGAGCAGCAGGCCAGCATCTGTCACCAAATTGCCGACTCGATCACTGTCATCTTGATCGAGGCAGATTCGGTCCAGAATCGCTTGGGCCACACGTTGATCGCCATCAGAAACATCAACCAACAGCGCAGCAAGGAGTACGAGTTGAGGTCGGTCTAAGCGAGCGGCGATCGGCACCACTGGTTGTTCTGACCTTTTGTCGACCCGACCCGCAACGAGCTCCCTTACCCGTTCGACGGTTGGCCACCGATGAACGCCAGTTGGATCAAGAAGCAGCGCGTCGGATCGGCGTCGGCCAATTGCCCGTGCGAGTTCTGGCAAGGCACGTTCCAACACCCCGGTGACCTCCAAAAACCGCCACGAACGTTGCGTGCCGAATTGAAGAAGTTGCAGCAGTGAATCAGTGGTTTTCGCTGTCCACGTCACGTTGGCAACGGGTGCCTTGCTGGCGATCCACGCCGCCAGTTGTTCTGACGGAACTCGGCCTTCAGTCAGTGCTCGGGCAGCGGGTAGTGCAACCTGAAGCAGTTGATCAGCGTCTGGCGTTCCGGCGAGCGTGAGCTCGTCGTTGGCGGCCAGGAGCCAACCGCCGGTTGGTTCGACGGAGGGTGTGAGTGTACGTGACAAGTCAACGTCGGATTCGATTTGGTGTGTTCGGAGGGCCTTGAATCGCCAGGACAACAGTGGAGGTGTAATCAAGGTGGTGACGAGCACCATTAATAGTATCGACGCATACAGGTTTGGCGTGAAGACTCCGGCGGCAAGACCGATCGATGCGAAGATCAGCCCGACCTCTCCGCGTGGAATCATGCCGATGCCGATGGTGAGTCGATCGGCTTTGGCTGATCCGATCGACCAACCGGCTGCGACTTTTCCGATGATGGCAATGACTGTCAGTCCGAGACCAAGACCAACGACACCGAGATTTGCGAACGAACTGACCTCGACGTTGATGCCGATTTGGAGGAAGAAGATGGGGATAAAGAGGTGCCCAACCGGTGTGAGCTCTCGTTGAATTTTTGCAGCCGATGTTGTTCGTCCGAGTGAGAGGCCGGCCACGAACGCTCCGATGATGGGCGCTAGTTTGGCCACCGTGGCCAGTTGTGCAATTCCTAACGCAAACGCCAGAGCGAGAGCGAACAGTGTTGCGCTTGATCGCGCGTGGCGTTCGATGAAACCGAAGACAACGGGTGCAGCAAACACACCGATCACGGTAGTGATGGCAAGAAAGAGCAGGGCAATCCCGATCACTGAACCAATCGACCCAGCGGTGACGGACCCGTCACCCGTTACCACCCGAACCACGATCGTCAAGATGATCAACCCAAGTACGTCGTCGGCCACGGCAGCACCCAGTACCGTGCGGGCCTCGGTGGTAGCCAACGCTCGAAGATCACCAAAGACTCGTGCGGTGATGCCAACGCTGGTTGCAGTGAGTGCTGCTGCAATGAACAAGCTTTGATTGGTGGTGAGCCCGAAAAGTGGTCCGGCAATCATGCCTCCGCCGAAGGGAAGCACCACACCAACGATTGCCACTGACATCGCCGCGCGAC
>JANMEI010000210.1:0-1392 GCA_031376865.1 Acidimicrobiia bacterium
TCAAAACAAACTGGTCAAGCCCTTGATCGACAATGGTCACGATGGGATCAGCACCCGGTGCCAACTCTCCGTTGGTGACGGCCGATAGGGCCACACGACGATCGGCTGGCATCATCGGCAGGGCTTCGCGCACTGCAGTGATCCATTCGACCGAGGGATCGATCGGGACCAGGTCTGGCTCGGGGAAGTAGCGATAGTCCATCGCCTCTTCTTTGGAGCGCATTGATGAGGTGCGGCCGTCGGTCTCGTTCCAATGCCGGGTTTCCTGCACGATACGTTCGCCATTTTCCAGGGCGTCAATTTGGCGATTTGCCTCGTACTCAATGGCGCGCACCAGAGACCGCAGCGAGTTGACGTTCTTGACCTCTGCCCGGGTACCTAACGGGTCACCAGGCTTTCTGACGCTGACGTTGGCATCGACTCGCATCGACCCCTCTTCTAACTTGCCGTCGGCACCACCCGTAGCAACCACAATCGCTCGCAGTTCGCTGACATAGGCCTTGGCTTGCTCAGCGGTTCGGATATCGGGACGACTCACGATTTCGAGGAGCGGCACACCAGCGCGGTTGTAGTCAACGAGGGAGTAGTCGGCACCATGAATACGTCCACTGGTGCCCATGTGCTGGGTCTTGCCGGTGTCTTCTTCGAGATGGGCGCGTTCGATGCCGACCTGAAATCCGTCTGGCAGATCGAGGTAGCCGTCAAGGTTGATTGGTAGGTCGTATTGACTGACCTGATAGTCCTTCGGCATGTCTGGATAGAAGTAGTTCTTCCGGTGGAAGATGCTGGGCTTGACCGTGCAATGCAAGGCCTGGCCGATTCGCATCGCAAACTCGACCGCTTGTTTATTGAGAACCGGCAGACTTCCCGGTAAGCCCAAGCAAACAGGACACACGTTGGTGTTGGGTTCGTCGCCAAAACTGTTGGCACAGCCACAGAAGATTTTGGTGTTGGTGGCAAGTTCGCAATGGACCTCGAGGCCCACCACTAACTCCCAGCCCGCTTTGATCGCCATGATCAATTGCCCCTTTCAATCACTGCAGCAGCACGAAACAGCTTGGCTTCAGATAATGCTGGGCCCAGAAGCTGCACGCCGATCGGCATCCCGTCAACACCCACACCGCACGGCACGCTGATTGCAGGTTCGCCCGACAGGTTGGATGGAATAGTGCACACATCGTTGTAATACATCGTCATGGGATCCGCCGTTTTGTCACCAAACTTGAACGCCGTGGTCGGCGAGGTTGGGGTGAGCAACACGTCAAAATCTTGGTAGGCCGCAGCGAAATCAGCAATGGTACGCGTACGTAGTTTCTGAGCTTGTCCGTAGTACGCGTCGTAATAGCCCGCTGACAAGGCGTAAGTGCCAAGCATGATCCGGCGTTTGACCTC
>JANMEI010000314.1:0-9497 GCA_031376865.1 Acidimicrobiia bacterium
CCAAGTAGAGACTCCACACTGTCGATCCGCGCGGCTCGCACTGCAAGACGTTTCATTTCCGTCAGAGCGTCGAAATTTCGATTACGAGTATTGCGACGAAGGATTGTTCTTGCATTCAGGATCTTTCCTTCAACCATCTTCGCGGCGATCCTCAACTCGTCGGCCGGCTCAATGCGTGCCTGTCGCCGACGGAGTTCCACGTTTTTCCCAGGAAGGCCTTCGGCGATACCCGAAAACCAACCGCCACCGCTGAACCAGCAGATCGGAATTTCACGCGAAAAAAGCTCTCGCATCGCTGATGAGGTGATCTGTACATTCCCAAATACCGCAACTTGGCTGACATCCAAAAACCGCAAGGAGGCGAGTTCCTCGTCCTTCTTTCTAACGATCAATCTTTGACCGTCAATTCCGATCTGCGCACCGGGTTCCGATACATAGAGCGGCCTTGCTGCAGTTGCCGTTGGAAGTAACCGGCGAGGAGGTCGAACGGATCGATCACGCAATAAGTTCTGCTCGTCGGGCAGACACGCCCCGACCATGATGCAGGTTGGGCATTTGGGGCTGTCGACCAGGGGAGGCGGTGGAACAGGATCGGCCGCAACGTTACGCAACTCAGCCAGAACCTCGCCCACGCGTTCCTCAATGACCGGAGTAACCACAAAGCGCTCACGTCGCTTTTCGATAGCGAACAGCACCTCACCGGAGTCGCACTGAAAACCGTTATCTCGGAGTACAAGCGCGGACACCATGAGTTGGAGCAGTTCGGGCTCCCACAATCCATCGTACGGGCCGCCAGGATTTGTCCGTTTCATCTCGACCGGCAGCACTCTTCCATCGACGCTCTCCACGATGTCGATCTTGGCGATCACGCCGAGACGTTCCGAGGACAGTTCGACGGAGCGCGCCGGACGATTTGGAACTGCGGGTGCCGATGGCATCGGTCCGCCCCCGGCATCGACGGTTCGATGGAGCCACTTCCCCTCGACGGTCAGATCGTTTTCGCCTCGTTCGCCGCTTGACCACGCAAGATGAAAGAAGCGAGGACAGAACACGAACTGATTGACCATCCGTGCGGGAACAAGTTCCGGTACAACGGCCGTCGCTCCGCCGTCGCTCACCAGGACTCCATTTTATGACCCTGATGATCTGTCACCGTCGTAAAGGCAAGCACGACCGACGGCCCTAATGCCCCTTCAGGGCCCTGCGGTCCTGGGCGGCGATCAGAACTGAACACCGCTGTCACGTTGAGCGCTCGCAACGCTTTGGCATTGCCCCACGATCGCCGACGCTCTTCCTTCGAGTCCGACTGAGCTTTGACGTCGATTCGAGTCAGCGTTGGATGGTCAAGAAGAACGGCGACCGCCCCAGAGGTGAGTGCATGAGACCAAACGGGCCAGATCATCCGGGTTGGTTTACCCCGCATTCGTTGGAAACCCACTGTTGCCGCCTTGCCGGAGAGAGGCGTTCGTACAGGTAGATACGGCAACGCCATCAGCGCCAACCATGCTGCTCCAGGCACGCCAGCGTTCTTCATAGAGCCTTTGGTATGAGTACCTACGAATTCGTCGCGCACGGCACGCTGATCAAAATAATTCCCAGTGACGCCGTCGACTCGCGCCCACTCGACAAGCGCCTCCCAGATCCGGCCTCGAGTGACGCCATGAAGTCCACCGCTCAACGATCGGTCAAAAGTTACCTGCCCAGTTGGTCGAACAAACGCCGCTGTGAGACGGTCCCGCGCATCGAGTTCTTCTCTAGCGGCGAGCGCAACGGATGCGACGAGCCATTCACCAAAAGATGGCGACCGATCATGCGACGTCACACCGAGCCCACTGCGTTCGCGAAGTGTGAGCTCCTTGACCGGATCGCTTCCGGCGCTCGCCTCCTTGGATGGAGGGAAACCATCGACCCCGGGGATTAGTCGGTCTGCTGCCTTTGTCGCCTCGACGATGCCCACGATTGCTTCGATGACATCGTCGACTGTGTGCCCAGTTGGACACCCACCGAGCACAGCACCATTGCGGGGGCCTGCAGGCCAACACACCGTGGCTGGCCAGCCGAGTTCGGTCGTGACCAATCGAAGGACACCAAGCGCGGCGAGGAAGCCCATCGGATCGGTCCCGATCAGTGCGGGCATCTCTACGGTTGCGTTGAAGTCCGACATCAGCGACCACCCTCCCGCAGTAGCTGGTCACCGAGTTCTTCAGAAACCGTCATGTCGGCGAGGCGAAGGATCGCCTCTAAGAAGCTGAGTCCCCAGAACCCGTAGACACTGCGCATACGTTTACACCGGTCGGGTTGGTCGAACGCCATCACGCCGTCGCTGCTCTTTACAAGCACTGCGACCGATGCGCCAGGTGTGCGCCGAGCGAAGTTCGGAAGCTCCGACGAATCGATATTGAGCGCGATAGCCGTCGGAGCGCGATCTTCACGATCAGCCGGGAACCACGGGCGCCCGTAGCCGTGATGGGTTGCAATGAGATAGAGCGCCAGTTCACGGTCGACACCAAGCGGAATTTCCACTTCCGGCCAAGTTTTCGCGAGGGCGAGCGAGATAGCTTCGTGCCGCAGCCCGGGCCAACCTGACCGGCTGGTGGCGAAACGCATCGCAGTAGTGTCGGACATCGCAATGTCGGACTTCGCGAACAGTTCGGAAAAGACTCCAGCACTGGTTTCAGCCGATACAAGATCACCTCGCCGAAGCATTGCTTGGAATCGCACTTCAGCCTTGCCGAGATCGTGAAGAAAACCCGCAAAAGCAAGCGTGCTTATGAGATCAGGAGCAAGGCCAAGGTTCTCGGCGAACTGTCTCGCCCTCGAACCAACGTCTTGAGAGTGTCGCAGGAGCGTGAGATCAACTCCGGCAACGATGGTCGGCAACAGACTCGAACCTGCGCCGTCTTCGCCGTCGTCATCGGCTTCCGAGTCGAACACTTCCGGACCTCGCGACGCTTCGTCGGCCGGGGGACGCTTCATCGTGAGGAGAAGGCCATGGAGAAGTGTTCCCTCTTCGGTGTCACTGTCGATTTCCTCGACGACGAGTGTCGGGCGTTCGTACGAGACGGCTGAGTCCATCGTCCACGAATGTTCGGCGGCCATCAACTCGACGCCTCGAATTAGGACCCGGGCCGCAAGCGAATCGGACGCAAGCACAGTCTGACCTTCGATCAGCAATTGATGAAGTAGCTCAGTGATTGCGTCGGACGGATCGGTGTCTACCGGGAACTTCTCAAATACCCGCAACGCTGTCGAAAGCGCCGCGCTCCCAAAACCAAAAGATTCCAGGACGGGGGCCGACAGCCGAAGGCGCACGAGGCGTCGATCCACCACATCGGCAATATCGGCAACAACAGAGTTGTTGCGCCCGGTCCAGCCCCCGTTGTCATGACCTCCGGCCGACGAAGGAAGAATCACGATGTCGCCGGGGCGAACAGATCGAAGGTCCCGCACGAGGTCGGACCGCGACCGGATAATCAGTCCAACAACGTCAGGGCGATCACGGATGTCGATCATTTCGTCACTTGACTGCGATTCGAGATCACTCAGTACGTCTCCGTCTGGTGCAATTTTGGAGGGATACAGAAAGCTTCGAAGCGAAAGAAGGGGCACCTCGACAAGCTCGTCGCCCCGAATTGGCGTCAACTCGAAGGACTTCTCGAGTGCCTGGATATCTTCCCCCGCCCGCCACGCCACCGCAACTACCGGGCTGGCCCGCTCGACACCGTGTAGGTATGGACCGACAGCTTCGTCGGGATCCGGTATTGGAGAAGTGCGAGCCCAACAGTCGAGCGTGGGGAACACCACAACGGGAGCGGGCGCAGCTACGCCGAACAACGCAGCCCGGTCGGAAGCAGCATCAACGAGTTCTCGGAATGCGAGCGGCCCAGCATCAAACGTGGGACCGCTCATGAAATTCCTGCGCAGTGCTTCGTAATCGGGCTTCTTGGGTAGTAACCAAGTAAGCGCTGCTGCCGACTCGCAGAGCACTGACCACGTCGCGTCAGCGCTAGCCCCGTACACCGGTGCTTCGCTCAGTTTCGATGGACAAGCGACGATTGCGGAGAGTGTCTCACCAACTTGACCTAGACGATCGACGCGCCCAAAGCGCTGCACGATGGCATCAGCCGAAGCGACCTCAGTCACCAGAGAATCGACGTCGAGGTCAACGCCTACTTCCACTGTTTGCGTTGATACCAACACGAGAGGACGGTCGCTCGTTGAGCGCACACGGCCCGCCATCGCTCGGTCGAACCAGAAGGGCTCTGCTTCTTTGCGTTCGAGGTCACGGCACCGACCGATGAGAAGTTGCGTGTCCCAATCGGACGCCTTCTTCAACTCATCGAACACAAGGCGCGCCCGCTTCACGGTGTTGCACACGACAAGCACCACCGAAGAAGTGCCGCTCACCAGAACCCGACCGAGATCCACCATCTGTTTGGTGACGTCGTCGTCCTTCTTCGCTTCGATCAAAACCGTCCGTTTTTGAGCGAGCAGCCGCGGTCCGGCAACGGGATCGTTGACATCGGCGCTGTCAGGACCAACTCGCAAGACGTTGGCGTCGAAGTCAGGTGACGTAGCTGTCATCTTCACGACCTGACTCGACCGGGCGCGCAATGGCGATGAAGTCGATCGTGACTCCAGTGCACCTACACCTCGAACTGTTGTAGCTAACGCCGACGACAGGTGCGCTTCGTCGATAATAAGTACACAGTCGGTTCCAAGAAGCCCGGCATCTATCGGCATTCGCGATGCACTCGAGCCATAGCCACGGCTGAGCAGGCGACTACCGATCTGATCGACTGTGCCGCACACAATGGCTGGTTGATCGGGCTGGCGGACCCATTGTGCTTGCCAGGTGATTCCGCCCCGCATGCGCTGCACGAGCAACGGAAACGGTGTGTCGCCGATGGATCGAAGGCGTTGTGCGACGGCAAGGGCAGCATCCTCCGATGATGAGTCGAGGGTTCGGGTTAAGGATCGGAGGCGGCGAAATGCACTGTCCACAACTAGACGACGGTCGATAACGAACGCAGCCCGGGTAGGTGCTGTTCGTGCGACCGGTTCGACGTGCGCCTGACTGGCGAGATGCCACACGAACACGTCAAGCGCCGCCGTTTTCCCAAGCCCAGTGGGAACGTCGAGCAGCGACGGCCAGCCCGTTGTGGCGACCCGTTCGGCCAACTCGATCTGCCACGGAAACGGCTCGTTGCCCCAACAGGCCCGGAAGAAGTCAACGAACGCCGGCATCTCGTACGAAAACGCGGTCATGATTTCTCCGTCACTGGAATGCACAGGCCGAGGCCGAGGTAACGCATGTTGCCAAGCAGGATTGGCCCTCGCACCGACTCATCAAAACGTACGCGTACGTGCATTGCTGGGCGCGCCTTTTCGCGCTGACGCTGGGCTCGTTTCACAGGGTCTTTGGGAAGAGGGCGACGAGCATCGTAGGCCGAGGCCCGGAGCGAACCGGGCGCCCACGGAACTTCAGACACGTCAATTTCAGAGGGTACGGGAAGGTCGCTATGTCGACATGCAGCAAGAACCTGATTCGCCCAGCCTTCTTCGTCGGTCGATTTTAGGTAGCGATCACTGATCATTGGGGTCGAGGTAGTCCATATCGCTGACGAGCGTGACCACGTGCCCGGACGCAAGGTAACGAGATTCTTCGGCGTGCGGTCAAAGCGCACGATTCCCGCATCACCCATCCTCAGTTCGGTGATTTTTCCGACAGCGCCGACAACGGAACGACGACTGGTTTCGTTAAGATCTTTCGGGAACACCAGGCCGAGCGCTCGAACGAGGCCGTCAGCGTGTTCACCGAAACTTGATGTAAGAGCGACGATCGAAATCTGGTGGCGCGGCGGTGTTTCTCCATCGGCCACGTGCCCGTGGAGTTCCACGGGCCCCGGATCAAGGACGCTCTCGAGCGAGGCACGCAGCGCTCCGGTAAGCCGCCGAACCGATCTCGGGTCTCGCGGCCGATCCACCCCCAGGACAACTGGCGAATCGAACGGCGAACTCGCCGATGTAGTGACGCTAGGTTCGGCGTAGCAAACCCATCGACGGGGGACTTCGTGGGCCGGACGGCCCTGAGCGAACGCCGCTTGCAGGGCGTTCGTGTAGCCGCGTCGGGCGACACTCATCTCGATGCCGTCGTATCCCTCGGTCGCTACAAACTGGGTCTCGTGCAGAGCGACTTCGGCGACACCTCGCACGCATCGCACAACGACGGGCGAGGTAGCGCGGCCAAGGTACGGAATTTGTTTGGCCAACAGCTCAAGTGCGTCGAGGTGGTTGTCGGATAGGGACGAGTCATCCCAGGCATAACGAACCGCGTGAGCGACGGCGGTGCGAGGCCACGTGCGCGGTCCCTTCGCAATCCGGCCGGGATATGCCGTCTTCCACATCTCGTCGACCTTGGACCCGTGCTGGTTGGTCGGCACGTAGCCGACTCGTTCCGAGGAAACAGCTCGTTGTGGGCTGAGCACTCGTGGTGGGTCGGCTGCTTCCCATGCCATGAGCGCGTCGAAGGCCCCTTCGACGTCACCCTGTGCCGCTGCGTCGACGAAAGCGTTGTGTAATCGTGCAGGATGCGGCAGGGGATCAGGGAGCGCGTTGTCGAAGAGGGACGAGGCATCAAACGTTGAGCGGATGAACTCGACCTCGATGACGAAGCTCACTTGTCACCTTCGTCGTCGCCTCCGACGCGATGCATCGACTGCTCGACCAGCTGCACCAACTTTGCCTTCGGTGTCAGGGTGATTGAATCGGCGAAGGTGAGGCCCACTGCGGATGCCTTGGCGACAGCATGCTTCACCAAGTCGGCCGCCTCTGCGACGCTCAGCGAAAGGGGATCAACAACTTCGCCGGTTGCAAGGAACGACAAGGTCTCCGACCGAAGGACGAGATCGCACCCCGATCGAAGGAACAACCCAGAACTGGCGAAGGCTCGACGGTCTCCATACAACGCAAGCGCAGCCAGCGCTGCCCGGCCAGCAGCATCGATCGCCCGATCTGGGGTCGCGCCGGTCTCGGGGAATGAGAATCGTTGGAGCGCCGCGAAGCTGATGAACCCAATTCGATCAACGGCAGTAACGGATGTTCCGACCCACGTCCGCTGGCGTTTCTCTTCCTTCGCATCATCTGTCGAAATGATGCTTCCGAGGTTGAGATCCGACGGCTTTCCTCCTTTGACCTTTTCTCCAATGAGTTCCCAATCAGCGGGCAGACCACCGGTCGAAACTTTGATGGCACTTGAGATTTCGTACGGGTCGATGCGCACGGCCGCGCTGCGACCGATCTGTGGGTTCAGCCCGATCATCTCCGACGAGTACGACCGAGCAATCTTGCGCGAACGCTGCTGTCCTCGCTGACTGTCCCAATGTCCAAGGAAGAGGTCGGTGGGCGTCTGACGAAATAGTGGGCGCGCTGTTCGCGCCGTCGCCGCTAAGAGTTCCTTGCCCGCAGGCGTGCTCTCCCAATCCACCCCATCGCGTTCGGCGTCGCGGAAGTAGGCATCGACACCGCGGTGGGGGGCCACCAGGTTAGTTATGTGGTGATCGTGGCCATCGAACGGGAACACGAGATCGAGCACCGGGAACGAAACGTCGCCAGCATCGAGCGCGTCCTGAAGGGCCTCTTCGACACGATTCGCTTGAGACTGAATCGAGTCAACCAGCACGGCCTGAACGGAATTACCTTCGGCATCGAAGCGGCTATCGACCAGGTAACGCTTCCAGTCCGGTGACGGACTCACCGGAAAGGTTGGCGGGTAAATCTTCGCTCCGGGTCCGAGCGCCGGGGAATAGGTCGCAGCGATTCGGATGCCAGCCGTGTCATTGGGACCGGACACTCCACCCAGGATGCGTTCGTAAATTGCGTCGATTGATGTCACTTGGTACGCCTTTGGTTGGAGGAAACGATGTGCGGCACGTGAAACAAAAGAACAGCTAGCGATCACGCCGCAATGAAGGCCGCATCCGCGACACTAACAACTTGTGTATGTGATAGCTAGAGGTGAATTAAGATTCTTGTACCCAAGTGGTGTACTTCAGGCTAGCCTTGGCTTCTCAAATGAGAAACGTCACTGTACGGGAGGGGTATGACAAATTTCATTGGTCGGATCGAGGAACGCCTGCAACTCCAACAGTCGATAGCGAAGGCCATCGAAGGTGACCCTCAACTTGTCGTTCTGTTCGGACGTCGTCGAGTCGGAAAGACATTTCTCCTTCGGCGTGTGCTCGACGAAATATCTGTACCCGCTATTTATTTTGCCGCCCTTCGAGGACGCCCGAACGAAGAAGCAGGGCGCTTCGCCGCCGAGGCAGCCCGCGTTCTTGCAACCGAAATCAGTGGCGACTGGATCCAAATATTTCGGTCGCTGATTGAGGTCGCTCGAACCCAGCCAGTTGTCGTCGCTATCGACGAAGCCCCCTATCTCATTGACGAAGATGACTCATGGACATCGTCGCTGCAGCACGCATGGGATGAAGCCCAACGCAATGGTCCCTGCAATTTGTGGTTCTGTCTAACGGGAAGTGCCATCACCACGCTGACTCACGTGATTTCGAGCGGTGGGCCTTTGTTTGGCCGAACTACAAAACAACTTCGACTCAACCCGTTCGACCTTCCAATGTGCCACGAACTTCTTGGCGCCGAGTCCACCCCTCGAACATCGATAGAAGCCCTTGCAGCGTGCGGCGGCTATCCACTACTTCTACGCCAATGGAATCCATTGGTAAGCGCGCAGGACAACATTTTCGAACTTGCAGGCAAGCCGCTTGGACCGCTTGCTTCCGACGCTAATGCGCTACTCCTCGACCTTCCAGATCCGACTGGCTACCGACGCGTGCTTTCGTCGATCGGGAGGCGAAGAAGCAAACGCAATGAGATCAACTCAGAACTCGGCCAACGAGCCGACCGGGCACTGAATGTTCTTGAACAAACGGGCCTCATCCAAAGGGTGCAACCAATCGATGACAAGTCTCCGAAAGCGTTGACCTATCGGCTCGACGATCACTACCTGTCATTTTGGTTTTTGTTGGTAGATCCGAATCAGCAAGAGATCGATTCGGGTCAAGGCGATTCTGCGCTGCGACGCCGCTTGGAAGTGTGGAATCACCATGTTGAATCGGTGTTTGAGCATGAAGCACGTCAGCATGCAATGCGGTTGGTTGGAACGGGTGGACTACCTACTGGGGTCGTAGGGCGCTGGTGGACTGACCGTCCGAAGCAAGGAGAACTCGACGTGGTGATTTCGGATGCTCAGCCAATGTGGAGTGTTGTCGGTGAGGCAAAATTCAAAGACCGTTTTGGGATCACCGATTGGCGCAAGTTCATGAGCAACCTAGAAACCGCCGGCCCGAGAGCACGCGAGTCGCAGCGGGCCATATGGAGTCGAGGCTCAATTGACGAATCGGTATTGAGCCTCGATTCGAAACTACTGGTGTTCGGCCCACAAGACATGGTAAGCAGCGGGCAGTGAAAAATCCGTTTGA
>JANMEI010000234.1:0-3544 GCA_031376865.1 Acidimicrobiia bacterium
GCCTGCAACTCGTGAATCAGGTTGTTGAGGGCCCGGGTCGGAACCCTCATGTGATACTTCGTAATTGCCTCGGCCAAAGTCGGCATCAGCTTGGCAACGCCAAAACCGCTTTTAGCGCTGGTCATGATCATCGGGGCGTACCCAATGAACGCAAGCTTGTCGGCCACCTGCAGCTTTACTTCGGCGCGCCGTTCAGCATCGGCAACGATGTCCCACTTGTTTAACAGAATCACGATCGGACAACCCGACGCATCAATACGCTCGGCCAAACGCTGGTCTTGCGCAGTGACGCCCTCGGTAGCATCGATCACTAAAATGGCTGCGTCAGCAATGTCGATCGACTGTAACGCTCTGATCATCGAGTAGTATTCGGTGCCTTCTTCGATCCTCGATCGGCGCCGCATACCGGCAGTATCAATGAATCGAATCTCGCCCTCGTCGGTTTGGACGATGGTGTCGATCGAGTCACGGGTGGTGCCCGGAAAGTCGTGCACGATGGATCGATCATCGCCAATGAGACGATTAAACAATGTGGACTTACCAACATTGGGCCGTCCGGCGATAACCACAGCAGGAACCGCACCCCCGCCAACACCTTTGCCGGTCATCACCGGCAAATCAAACAACGCCGCTTCGGCAGCATCGACGAAGTCGAACGCCTCTTCCGGACCAGCATCAGGAGCCTCGGGCTCTGGCAGCACCGCGATCACCAAGTCCAGAAAATCACCGCTGCCTCGACCATGCAATGCACTGACCGGCTGCGGTTCACCGACACCCAATCGGCTGAACAGCCAAATATCGGAGTCCCGCGTTTCACCGTCAACCTTATTGACCAACAAAAACGTGCCGTGCGATCCCCGGCGACGACGAATCAGATCGGCAACTTGCTCGTCTTCCTCGGTGACACCGACCGTGACATCGACAACCATGACTACCGCATCGGATTCTTCGATCGCCTTTTCCGCTTGCTTGGACACCTTGTCGTCGAGCGTGTTGCCCTTCACCATCCAGCCGCCGGTATCCATCAAGATAAACGGCACGCCCGACCACTCGGCTTCCATCTGTTTGCGGTCACGAGTGACCCCAGCACGTTCTTCAACAATGGCCGCTTGTCGACCCAGAACGCGGTTCATGAACGTGGACTTGCCCACGTTGGGACGACCGACAATGGCAACGACCGGCAACCCCTTCGGATTCTCCATCGTCACACGGCTCTGTCGAGACTGCTTTACTCGTCGTTTGGCTTGCTCGCTCATCGGCTGGCGACCTTTTCTTCTGGTTGAACTTCTGTTGGTCGTGATTGTTGAGTGGACGACAGCGCTGACCGCAAAGCAAGACCATCGGTCTTGATAATCTCCACCGGGCGCGGCAGCTCATCTGCACGCATACCATCGAGGAATACACCACGAGACAGGCACACGTCGGGTAACAGATACCGATGACCTTCTGGCTCGGCCGCAAGCACACGGGAGATATCGGCTCCGGTCATGAGGCCAGCAACCGCCGTGTTGCCACCGAAGAACTCGTTGCGGACAGCGATGATCCGAACATCGTGATCAGCAAACGAGCGGCCAAGGTCTGACAGAACCGGCGGCAACAGTTGTCGGAGCACCGCAGCTCCGTACTCGCCGGTCAGTACGCCCACCGGCGCGTTCCGGCGAGGCGTCAGGTGTACAACGTTGCCCGACCGTGGCGCTCCCGGATCGGCCTCGACTGGCGCCAGCGTCCGAGGGGCACGGTACCCGTCTGGCGGAGCGTCACCACGGACAGCTCCCGACAACGGCGAACCAATGGCCGCAACTGAACTGACGGACGCCCCCGAGTCGGTCCGACCTTCAACCCAGGCAAAGAAGCCGTCAGCAACCCCCGTAGCCGACGAAGCCTGACCGGTGAGTTCCAACTCCAACGTACGAACCATGCCAACACCATTTTCGTGTTGGCAAAACCCTTCGTATGCCTCTGCAGGAGGAAAGGAACGGCCCGCCATCAGGTAGTACTCATCGGCGGCAAACACCACGCGACGACCCAAGGAAGCTAAGAACACTTCCTGCCACTTGTGAACGATGTCAACCACCGCACACGCCTCGTCGTAGGTGTGCAGACGAAGTGCCGGTTCTCGATTGAACTGTGAGATGCCCAACGGAACCGCATGAACCGAAGCCAACTCCGGAAAACCGTCCAAGATGCCGGCAAGTGTGTCGTCGAGGACATCGCCATCGTTGAGACCCGGGCACACAACCAACTGACCATGTACCTCGATCCCCGCATCGAGCATCACTCGCAACCAACGCAGCGACGGCGCACCTCGACGGTTTCGCAACAAATCGCTGCGCCGATCAGGGTTGGTGGCATGGATCGACACGTTGAGCGGAGAAAGCCCCTCGGTAATCACCCGCTCCAAATCAGCCTCGGTGAAGCGGGTCAGCGTGGTGAAATTGCCGTACAGAAACGACAGCCGGTAGTCGTCATCCTTTTGGTACAGCGATGGACGCATGCCCGCTGGCAACTGATAGATGAAGCAAAAGCTGCAGTGGTTATCGCAGGTTCGCATCTGATCAAACAGGGCGCTGCTAATTTCGGCGCCGAACGCATCGCCTGCACCCTTGGTGATGGTCACATCAAACTCGAGCCCACCCCTGCGAACCACCAACTCAACATCAGCATCGTCGACAGCCAACCGCCACTGAATGATGTCGCGCACCACCTGCCCATTCACCAGCAAAATTTCGTCACCCGGTTCGAGCCCAGCTCGTTGCGCTGCTGATCCATCGAGCACGCCAATGATCGTCGGAGCGGAAGTGGTCGGAACCGAAGGAGCTGCACTGGTGGGAGCTGCCATTTGTCTACTTTACTCCCGTAACACTGCGATCCAGCCCGGAACTACGGTAAAAGACATGCAACACACCGTCGACGAAGTCGTTTTGGTCACACCTCGCGGGTTTTGCGCTGGGGTGGAGATGGCGATCAAGGCATTGGCCTGGATGGTTCGAGCTTTCCCCGCCCCGGTGTACTGCTACCACGAGATTGTCCACAACAAAGTGGTCGTCGATCGATTTCGCGACGCCGGCGTGATCTTTGTCGACGATGTGTCTGAGGTACCACCAGGTGCGCCGCTCATGCTCAGCGCGCATGGCTCGTCGCCCGAGGTCGTGGCGGCGGCCAAAGCGAACGGCGGATTCGTGGTCGATGCGGTGTGTCCGCTCGTCACCAAGGTCCATCACGAAGCAAAGGTCCGGGCCGGAAAGGGCTTCAACATTGTGTACATCGGCCATGAAGGACACGACGAAGCCGTCGGAACGATGGCAGTCGCACCAGCAGCAATGCACCTCGTCGAAACCGTCGAAGATGTCGACAAGCTCGAACTTGAAGGTCCTGTTGCCCTCTTGGCCCAGACGACGCTGTCGCACTTCGATTGGGCCGATGTTCAGGCCGCGGCACAGGCCAAATTCCCTGACATTTGGGTGCCGGGCCATTCAGACCTGTGTTACGCCACCACCAACCGGCAATCTGCGCTGAAAACGGTCAGCGGTGACGCCGATGTCGT
>JANMEI010000267.1:0-2185 GCA_031376865.1 Acidimicrobiia bacterium
ACGTGATGCTCCTGGTGATTGGGCTCATCTTGTTCACCACGGTTCCGGTGGACTCGCCGGGACGCTTGTTTGCGCTTGGTGGGGTCATGTTTGACCTCGTGGCGGGCGGATTTCTGCTGCATCTGGTTCGGTCGAGGAAGCATCGAGCGTTGCGGTTCGTTCCCTTCATACAAGGCCTTGCGATCCTGGGCCTGATGGCTCACGCGCCGACAATGCAGTCAACGTTGCTCCTCATTGGGTTGTGCCTCTACTCCATCAACTCACCCCTGCACGGGACATGGCCATCGACGATTGCGCTGCTCGGAGTCGTTGCTGCAGCTCCCGTGGTGACCGTGGTGCGAGGGGCAACATTTGAACTCACGTTCCTCTTGATGTTTACCGTTTTCATCCCAGCTGCGGGTGTGATCGCAGAACGAGTGCGCAGCAACGAACGTTCCTCTCGACGCCAATACGTAGAACTTCTGACCGGTCTTGATGCCGTGGTGTGGGAAGGCGATCCGGCAACGATGAAGCGGACCTTTGTCAGTCCGCAAAGCCGGGACCTGTTGAACCTGGACCCGCGAGCACTCATGGAACGCTGGTCAGATTATGTGTACCCAGATGATCGTGAACGCGAATCGCAAAGTCGAGATGCGGGTGTAGCAAACGAACGAGACTTTGTCATCGACTTTCGAATGCTTTCAGCTGACGGAAACGTGATCTTTGTTCGTGACACCGTTCGTGTGGAGCGTGACTCAGCCGGCAAACCGACCCGTATGCGTGGCGTGTTGGTCGACATCACGCGTCAACAAGCCGCAGAAGACACGGTTCGTAAGCAAGCGTTGTATGACAACCTCACCGGATTGCCCAATCGGTCACTGTTCAACGACCAACTTCGCCAACGGTTGGAACAAGCAAAACAGCGAAATGAAGGTGTCGCGGTGTTGTTGCTGGACCTCAACGGCTTCAAAGAAGTAAACGACACTCTCGGCCATGCCGTCGGCGACCATCTTCTGCAAGCGATCGCCGGCCGTCTTGGTACCTATCTCAGCGATGCAGCACTGGTAGCACGACTCGGAGGTGACGAGTTTGCGGTGTTGATCCATCCCGGCGGAGCACAAAGCGCATCAGCGGCAGCTGAGACCATCGCTTCATGCTTAACCCCACCAATCACCGTTGACGACATGACCATCCAGGCTGGAGCAAGCACCGGCATCGCCCTGTACCCCAGTGATGGCGATGACGGGGCATCGTTGCTTCGTCGGGCCGACGCCGCCATGTACGAGGCGAAACAGTCAGGCCGCTCGCATATGTTTGCGACACCTGATGACGACGTTGCAAACGTCCGTCGACTCCAGCTGCTGGGCGAGCTCCGAGCCTCGATCGCAACCGGTGACTTCCGGCTCTATCACCAACCAAAGTTGGACCTGAAGACCGGACGTATCGTCGGCACTGAAGGCTTGGTTCGCTGGCAGCACAAACAGTTTGGCTTGCTCACTCCAATTGAATTCATCGAGTTGTCCGAGCTCTCCGGGTTGATCATGCCGTTGACTCGATACCTGTTGGAGTTGGGTATCGCACAGGCAGCTGCCTGGCGAGCCGAAGGCTTTGAAATCGCCGTCGCAATTAACCTAAGTGTACGTAACTTCTTCGATCAAGGCTTGCCCGAGTTCATTAGCGACTTGTTACTTCGTCATCGCTTGCCCGGCAAATTCTTGGTTTTGGAGATAACTGAACGTGAAGTGATGAGCGACCGAGCACTGGCTCGTGCCGCACTGTCGTCGTTCCGAGAGCTTGGAGTGAAGATCTCCGTTGACGATTTCGGTACCGGCTTCTCCTCGTTGTCGCAGTTGCAGCTATTGCCGATCGACGAGATCAAGATCGATGCCAGTTTCGTGAAGAACATGCTCACCAACCAGCAAGATGCGGTGATCGTTCGATCGATCATTGACCTTGGTCACAACCTTGGCCTGGAAGTGGTGGCGGAAGGTGCCGAAACACCTGACGAGTTGAACGCACTTCGGGAAATGGGTGCAGATCGCTTACAGGGTTATGTGATCGGTAGGCCAATGCCTGCTGAAGATCTCACCCGCTGGTTACGCCGATTGTCGGGCCGACCTGAAGAATCTGACACGATCGATCAACCGAGTGGCCCGGTCATAAAACCAATGGAACCGGCGCCGCGGGCGAGTCGGCTACTCGCCCA
>JANMEI010000301.1:0-2662 GCA_031376865.1 Acidimicrobiia bacterium
GTCAACAACAACAACAACGACGTCAACAACAACAACGACGTCAACAACAACAACGTCAACAACAACAACGACGTCAACAACAACGACGACCTCAACGTCGACATCGACATCGACGACCTCAACGACAGTGCCGAGTACCAAAGCGTCGACAACAAGTCGGGCGACTACCACGGTGGCCAGCGAGGACACGTTGCCTTTACGGCCTTCTCGACCTTCTCGGCCTTAAGACTGAGAGAGTGGCCAATCTAGGCGTGGGCGAGAACCAGAGAACTCGGCGATCTGTATCCGTGGCGAAGGATGTCGTGCAACTCATGCGCTGGAGCTGGTTTGCTCATCAAGAATCCTTGGCCTGACTCCACGCCAAGTCCCCGCAAGGTCTGATAGATCTCATCGGTTTCGATGCCTTCGGCAACCGTACGTAAACCGAACGTCCGAGCAAGTTCCACAATGATGTGAACGATCTTGATGCTGGTTTGGTCGACCCCGATGTTTTGCACAAAGGCTCGGTCGATCTTGAGTTCATCAACGGGGAGTTTGTGCAGATACGCAAGCGACGAGTATCCAGTGCCGAAGTCGTCAATAGACACCCGAAACCCTGCCTCGCGCAGTTTCTCCATCACATTCCGAGATGTTTTCGCGTCGGCCATCAATTCGCCCTCGGTCACTTCAAGGGTGAGCAGCGAAGGGGGAACGTCGTGTTCTCGCGCGTAGGCGATCATTCGTGACGGCAACGTCGGGTCACTCAAGTTGGACGCTGGGAGGTTAACTGCAACGGACAACTGAAGCCCCTCCTCTATCCACTCTCGGCACTGTCGCAACGACGTAGTAATCACGAAATCTGTAATTGCATCGATCAGCCCAGCTTGTTCTGCAAGGCGAATAAATTCGTCAGGACGAATCGGTCCGTGCGCAGGATGCGTCCATCGACAGAGCGATTCAACGCCGACGACGTGACCATCCTCAAGCGATGTTTTGGGTTGGTAGGCGATCCACAACTCTTGATTGTCGATTGCATGTCGCAGGTCTTCGATGAGTCCCAATTCCCGGGCCGTCCATCGCTGTTGCGATGCCTCATACATCGCAATCGGGTACGCGCGACGCTCTTTGGCTGCATACATAGCAATATCAGCTCGCTTTAACAACGTGTGCCGATCGATGCCATCAAACGGGGCGAGCGAGATGCCGATCGCTGCATCGAGGGCAATGGTGACAGTTTCAACGGTCACTGGCACATTGATTGCATCACGAAGATGTGCAGCAATTTGTTCTGCTTCGGCTGCGGTGTGCACGTCTGGCACATACACAGCAAACTCATCACCACCGAGGCGGGCAACGGTCGCGCGGGAAGGGATAGCGGCTGATAATCGTGACGCAATCTGAATGAGGACGCCATCTCCGGCATGATGTCCCATGGTGTCATTGATCTTCTTGAACTCGTTCAAGTCGATCAACATCACTGCGGCGTGAGGATCGTTGCCGAGGAGGGCAGTATCAGCAAACCGGTTGAAGGCTGCTCGGTTGTGCATGCCCGTAAGTGAGTCATGAGTTGCTTCGTACTCACGCTCTGTTACTTCTTGCTCAAGACGCTCGATGAGGCGCGACCGCTCGAGTATCACCGATGCATGGTTGGCCATGGTGGTGACGAGGTCAAGGTCAGCGCCCGTCGTCTTGTTGGCAATACTGCGACGATCCGCACCAACTAAAACGCCGATGTGGTCATCCTCAAGAATCAGCGGTGCGACGATCAAGTCGTTTGTGCCGAGCCACGCCAATAGTCGCCGATCGCGTCCATTCAAAGATCGATCATCTACCGACAACGAAAACGCTCCGGTGGAGGAATGCGCTCGTAACCACAGATCATGTTGCGGTCCGATGACCGGGCTCGTGTTGAGGAGCGAGCGCTGCAACACAATGTCACCCGTAGAGTTTGCCAACGTGATCGACACGTGTTCCGTGTTCAACAGTTCAGCTGCGTGGTGCAAAACCTTTTCCATGATGACTGGCACCGAACGATCCGGCGCAAGACCGCGCGTGAAGCGCTCGAGACGCTGCATCGCTTCGTGGCGTTGCATCAACATGATGTGGCGACGATGGGCAACGTACACCGCGACACTGATACTTCCGGTGAAGAGAATGGAAGCCGGATTCACCATGGCCAGAGCGGCGCCGATCAATGCAACACTGGCCATGGTGACACCGCCAATTGCCCCGATTGCGGTATTTCGCATGTAGTTCGACTTAGTGAGGTGACCACCAGACAAGGTTATAGCGACACTTACCAAAGCGGATGATACGAGGTTTGATAACAGGGCGCCGAGGATCATTGCAACCCACATCCGAGTATCGCTGAGTTGTGCATCCGGGGCCATAAACTGGCCGACCAACGCAACGGTGGCAATCTCTATGGCAAGCACCGAACTATTCATAATCGTTTTGATGAGTGCAATTCGTTTGTAAATCGACCGGACGATTACTACTGCAGGAACGAGCACCAGCACGGCATATGAAGTACGCATAGTAAGCACCGCCACGACGATTGGCAACTCCGACAGCATGATCGTATGTGCTTCTCGACCGACCACCAGATGAACCGGTGCTGCGATGACACCAATTGATGTGATTGCCAACGCAAGACCGAACAAGAGGTTTCCAGATAGTGGTG
>JANMEI010000323.1:0-2315 GCA_031376865.1 Acidimicrobiia bacterium
TCTCGATACTTCGCTGGATACGCATCGAGCGTTTCCTGTTCGCCCGGGGTGGCCTGGGAGAGAGCGCCCTTCATTTCGTCGGTCACCGCCGCAGGTTTCAACTTGCGGGCTTTGCCTTCTTCTTGAATGAGTGCATTGAAGTACCGGTTTTGCAGCATGAAGGCAACTAGCTCGTCGGAGTACCTGTATTTGCCCTTCTTGCCAGAAGTCGCATCTTTTTGGGTTCCGGCTTTCCAACCTGTGACGAAGCTCGGGATAGCTGTCACCATCTTGAGATCAGCTTCGAGCTCTTTCTCCGTGGTCGGAGCGAGCTTGCCGGAAATCACCGCCTCGTTACTTGAAGTGCCAGCACACGCACCCAGGAGGAGCGATGCGGAAAACAGGAGAGCAGCTACTCGAACTACGGTGACACGTACGACGAGGACACGAACGACGGGGACACGTTGAATACGCACAGTGACCCAGCCTATCCCGAGAGGTCAAACTCGAGGGAACAGCTCACCCAGGAAGGTCACCAGGAACTCGCAGAGATCCGTTTTTGGCTTCATGGGCAGGATCAGCAAACCTTCGGTGGGCTTCCAGATCGCGGTTTTCACAATCCGCTGCAGCCTGATTTCTTGGCTGGTCTTGAACGTCAGCGGGGATATTCGCGCCGCTAAGGCTCCCGGCATCATCGACGCGTTGAGGCCAACCGGTTTGGTAACCGTGATGTCTCTGATGCCAATTCGAACGCACTCAGCCCGCAAGGTCGCAACATCGAGCAGCGACGCCGCCAGCGCCGGGATGGGACCATACCGATCGATCCATTCGGTGCGGATGTCTTCCACGTCTGTTATCGAGGTGACTTCGGACAGCCGTCGATACGCTTCAAGGCGAAGCGGCTCCTTTGCGATGTAGTCGTGAGGGATGTTGGCATCGACCGGTAACTCCAGCCTGATCTCGGCTGGCTCTTTGGGGGTCTCGCCTTTGAGCTCACCCACCGCTTCGATCACCATCTGGCTGTACAGGTCGTAACCCACCGCAGCGATATGGCCGCTTTGATCGCCGCCCAGCAAATTGCCCGCACCTCGGATTTCGAGGTCTCGCATAGCGATCTTGAAACCGGAACCTAGATCAGTATGTTCACCGATGGTCTTTAGTCGCTCGTAGGAGTCTTCGGAAAGTTGCTGACCTTCTGGATAAAACAAGTATGCGTACGCACGTTGCCCGCTTCGGCCAACCCGTCCACGGAGTTGATGAAGTTGGCCAAGCCCCATTCGATCGGCACGATCAACGACCAACGTGTTCACCGTGGGCATATCGATGCCCGTCTCAATGATGGTGGTGCACACCAACACGTCGAACTGGTTGTCCCAAAAGTCGAACACCACCTGTTCCAATGTGCCTTCATCCATTTGACCATGGGCGACTGCTATGCGCGCTTCTGGAATCATTTCCTTGAGCTGCGCTGCCTTTTCTTCGATGTCAGCGACACGATTGTGAACATAAAAGACCTGTCCTTCGCGTAGGAGCTCGCGACGGATCGCTTCGGTAACAGCGCGCTCGTCGTACTCGCCTACGTACGTGAGGATTGGTTGCCGTTCAGCGGGAGCGGTGTTCAACAAGGTGAGATCGCGGATACCGGTCAACGCCATTTCCAGCGTTCGGGGAATTGGTGTGGCGGTCAACGTGAGCACGTCGACCATGTTGGTCATCTGCTTGATGGCCTCTTTGTGCGACACCCCAAACCGTTGTTCTTCGTCAACAACGAGCAACCCGAGCCGTTTGAACACGATGTCTGCGCCCAGCAATCGATGTGTACCGATCAGCACGTCGACCTGACCTTCGTGAAGTGCCGCAATCACCTTCTTTTGTTGTGCGGTGGTGAGGAATCGAGAGAGCACCTCGACGCGAATGGGATAGTTAGCAAACCGTTCGCTGAACGTGGTGAAGTGCTGTTGGGCCAGCAAGGTGGTGGGCACCAAGATCGCGGCCTGTTTGCCGTCTTGCACTGCTTTGAAAACGGCACGAATCGCCACTTCGGTTTTGCCGTATCCCACGTCGCCACACACCAACCGATCCATCGGTTGCGTTGCTTCCATGTCGGCCTTGACGTCTTCGATTGCCTTGAGTTGATCGGGGGTTTCGGCGTAGGGAAAGGACTCTTCCATTTCGCGCTGCCACGGCGTGTCTTGCCCGAACGCATGCCCGGGTGTGCTGATACGACGCTGATACAACACCACCAGCTCTTGCGCGATCTCGCGAACCGCGGCCCGAACACGGGCCTTTTGCGTGGCGAAGTCTTTGCCACCAAGTTTGTGCAACGAGGGAGGCTC
>JANMEI010000360.1:0-3504 GCA_031376865.1 Acidimicrobiia bacterium
CGATCGTCCCACCTCGCCTCTCGAAGCTGAGCAACGGTATCGCCAGGTAAAAAGACGGTTGCTTCGCCGAGCCAACCGGCTGGAATTTCGATCAAGGCCAACACCGCTGCTCCAAACAGCGTCAACGCCAGCAGCGTCGACACAATCCGAACGGAAATCATCGCAACAAGTCTCATGCGACTACTGCACTCGTGGTGTGGGCTTGATGGCTGGCAAATTTCCCGAGAAGCTAGATATTCTCAGGTCGAGCCGCGTGATCGGTCCGAGGACATGGCGCACGTTCTCGGTGAGGTCTACCCGCAATTGTTTGAGAACCACGGACAATGGCTGATCCGGGTACGGAATATCCGCCGTAAGTGCAATCACCAACTGACCGTCGGTGTTGGAGACATCCAGTTTGTTCAGTTTGATGCAGTCTCCGAGTTGCGTTACCGCTCCGGTTACAGCTGCGGTTGCTGCCCGTTGCGTAACGACCAAGGATCCTCTGATGGATGGTTCGACAAGACCCGATACCCCACCACCGAAATCACCAGCAGCGAGGCCGACGGATATCGCACTCACGGGCTGGACTTCGGTTTTGTTCGAGAGCTGACAAGCTCCCCTATATCCAAATCGCTCTCAATGACGCGAGCGAGAACCCACCCTATGGCAGCCACAAACGCAACGAGGAGCATCTCGGGAAATCCCCGAGCGATCAAGGCAAGTCCGAGGATTGCA
Source organism: Acidimicrobiia bacterium (assembly GCA_031376865.1). Taxonomy (GTDB): domain Bacteria; phylum Actinomycetota; class Acidimicrobiia; order Acidimicrobiales; family JANYDT01; genus JANNBN01. The sequence goes on from JANMEI010000360.1 coordinate 718, forward strand.
CCGAGTAATAAGCCTACTTGCGAGTTTGTCATGGGGATTCCTATTCGAGTGGAACTGGGTTAGTGGAGGTCGTTGCAGACTCAGCCGGCGATGCGATGTCGTCTATGCACAAGTCAATCCGGTGGGCCCACCAAGGCGCGAGAGCGGATCGAAGTTGGCGCGCCGCTTGCTGAACATCGTGGCCCCAGTGGAGCGAGACGTGAATTTCGAGGATGTCCGGCGCTCCAAGTCGAACACCGATGATGCGTTCCCCCGGTAAGTAGGTTGCCGCCGTTCCCGTACTTCCCGCAGTGCGGCGCGCAACATACGGACTTGCGTCGACGGCCAGAGCGATCGATCGGCTCACGTCACCAGACAAGGGTGTTGATGACAGTGCGGATTCTGGTGATGTCGGAGAAACGCGTTTCTTTGTTGCGTTCACTGAACCCGTGGAGGAGCGGGGGGTGCTTCGGTTTCACCCAGGAACACGTCATCAACCGTTACGTTGACTTCGGCTACTTCAAGACCGGTCATGGTCTCAACTTGAGAGATGATGTTTTGACGGATCGCCGAAGCAACATCAACGATGGCTGAGCCGTACTCAACGATAATGTCGACATCGATAGCTGCCTGACGTTCGCCCACCTCGACGGACACACCGCGCGATGGTGACGGTTCGCTGCTCGCTATTTTGTCCTTGATTGCGCCAAACGCGCTGGTCATTCCGCTACCCATTGAGTGCACTCCTGAGACTTCCCGACACGCCACGCCGGCGATCTTGGCGACGACAGAGTCAGCAATCGAAGTCTTGCCTTGATCGGTGGTGAGCTCTGAGCGCTTTGCGGGAACGACTGGTCCTGATGGAGGTCGCTTCGCACTGTTCATTGCTATTGCGGCAGACGCCGGGTTCGGTGTTGCGGGGCTCTGCTTTGCTTGATCTGTTGATGTGGCGCTGGGTGTTGAAGTTTCAGTAATCGACATGAGGTTTCCTATCGTGAGGGGAGAGTCGGCAGATGATTCGACGTTGCGTTCGCAACGTCAAGCTTTAACTACCCACCCCGACCAACTTGAAACATTGTTTTTTGCGATTGCGGAGCGACCTGCAAAGTTCAGCAACGCGAGACCTCGACGCAGATGTCGCTGCAGGTGTGTCAAAGTCTAAGTGGGAGCATTGGCCGTGCCTGATGAACATGCAGTCCTCGCTCCGAAGGAGAACCAACATTTCATGGAAACACTGCCTGTCATGGAAATACTGTCTGCTTACGAAGTTGTCGTGTGCGTGCCGAACGATCCAACATTTTTACGAGTGATCCGTCTCGTTGTTGCTTCATTGGCTGCAGATCTTCACTACAACTACGACGAAGTAGAGGACCTCAAAATCGTTGCTGATGAAATCGTTCACCTAGCCATGACAGCTTGTGATGCGAACTCCGTAGTTACACTGATCGCAACACTCGAACCCGACGGGTTACGACTCCTAGCCCATGGTCAGTCTGACGCTCACTCCACACCAGGTGCTGTTGACCCGATCTCGATGCAACTCGTTAGCACCCTCACCGCAAGGATGCAGCAAACTGACGTTGAGGGTCGCTACGAAATATCGGTGAAGTGCCACGCACCGAACAGGGCCGACAGTTGAGCGAACTACCCCGCTCCCCCCGAGACCTCAACACAGCTCACACTCGACAAGAAGAACTTGAGCTATTCCGCCAGTATCGACGCACCGGCGACCCCGAACTTCGCGACCGCATTATTTTACAATCTCAAGCAATCGCAATCGGGTTAGCAAAACGGTTCCGAGAACGCGGCGCCGAAATGGACGACCTCGTACAAGTCGCACAAATCGGACTCATGCACGCCATTGACCGATTCGACCCAGAACGCGGTATCCCATTCATCGGGTTCGCCACACCGACCGTGTTAGGCGAACTACGACGACACTTCCGAACCGTGTGGAGCGTCAAAATGCCGCGCAGCTTGCAAGAAGCAACACAACGACTCAGACCAGCGCTCAGCGAACTCCAACACGAACTCGGCCGAGTCCCCACCATCGACGAAGTCGCCACACGGCTCGGTATCTCATCAGAACAAGTCCTCGAAACAATGGACGCCAGTTCCGCCTTCCGGATCCGATCCCTCGATACCCCAATACGATCAGAAACATCATCAGGATCGCTCGCCACCACGCTCGCCGACACCAACTCCGGTATCGACTTCGCTCAAGTCGAAGCACGCGAAATTGTTGACCGTCTACTACCAAGCTTGAGCACCCGATCACGTCAAATCATTCAACTCCGCTTCTTCGACAACAAATCCCAAGCAGAAATCGCTGATGCCATGGGAATGAGCCAAATGCACGTCTCCCGGCTGCTTCGCCAAGCCCTACAAACACTCGGCGAGCTATATCAACCAAACGACCCGAACTAATCAAATTCTTCCCTAACCACAAGCAGCGGCACTGAAAAAACCACTTGACGCGGTGCGCAGGTCAGTGGTTCGGGAACAGGGACGCACCATAGTCGAGGCCGGAACTACGGCTACTTTCTTCTTAGCCAAACCCAACCGCATCGATGATAGATGCCGCATCAATACGATGCGCTTGTAGCAATTCTGCTGAGCTTCCGGAGCTGGGCATTTGTCGAACGCACAAATGCGAAAAGCGTTTGGCATGAGTGCCGGAGCGAGACAACGAGGCCAATACTGCTTCGGCGATTCCCCCCTCCGCCCAATGATCTTCCACCACAATAATATGCGGAGTTTCGGTGGCCGCTTTCACGAGCACTTCGGCATCGATTGGCTTTATCGAGT
>JANMEI010000444.1:0-2552 GCA_031376865.1 Acidimicrobiia bacterium
TTGATCATCGGCTCGACGGTAAACGTCATGCCAACTTGCAACCGTGTGCTCACGCTTCTGTCGTAGTAGTGGAGCACCGAGGGGGCCATATGAAAGTTTTCGCCGATGCCGTGGCCAACAAACGCTTCAACCACGGTGTAGCCATGATTTTCGGCATGAACTTGGATCGCTCGTCCGATTTCGTTGAGTTTGCTATCTGGCTTAACCGTCTGAATTCCGAGGTACATCGCGTCGTGGGTGACGGCGACCAATCGTCGGGCGGTTTCTGAAACGTCGCCGACCATGAATGTGGCTGAGCAATCACCATGGACGCCTTCTTTGAACATCGAGACGTCGATGTTCAAAATGTCGCCATCTTTCAATGCTCGATCATCGGGGATGCCGTGGCAGATCACCTCGTTTACCGAGGTGCAGACCGACTTTTGATACGTCCCGTAACCTACGCATGATGGGTAACCGCCTCGTTTGATGTACCCCTCGTGGGCGATGGCATCGAGTTCGTCGGTGGTTATGCCCGCTTTGACATACGAGCCAGTCTCGGCGAGCACTTCAGCGGTGAGGGCATTAGTGCGCCGCATCGCTTGGATCATCTCGGCGGACTTGACGAGCGGATAGTTGTTTCGCTTCGGTTTGCCACGGTTGGCGACATAGTCGGGACGTTCGATGTGCTCCGGCACTGCGAGGCGGGGGGAGACTTCACCGGGATAGACCGTCCGTTCCCACATAGCGGTAGACGGAAGCTCTTTGTGGCATCGTTTGAATTTTTTGCCAGACCCGCACCAACACGGATCGTTCGACTTTGGTGTGTTCATTCCGTCTTCCAGGATACGGCGTTACCCCATGTATCGCGCGCAGGGTCAAGTGGCGAGCGAAGCGAGTCCGTAGGGCCCGAGCAAAATCGGCGCGCAGGGTCAAGTGGCGAGCGAGCCAAATACCGCGCGTCGTCGCTGCGAACTGAGCAAAATTGGGTGTTCAGATGTTTCACGTGTGGCAAATCGACGTTTCACGCGCGGTTTGGGGTCCTAACCTGGGCCACATGTCCGAAGAGTCAGCAGCGATTGCCAGTATCGATGAGGCGCATGCGCCCAGTGCCACATCGCCCAATGCCACAGCGTCCAATGCCATGTTTCGGTACACCGCTGCGCTCGCTGATCAGATCGAAACGGCGTGGCAAGACCGATGGGATGCCGAAGGCACGTTTAACACCCCGAACCCGATCGGCCCGCTGAGCGACGGTTTCGCCAAGGTCGCCGGGCTGCCGAAGCTGTTTGTGATGGACATGTTCCCGTACCCTTCCGGTGCCGGGCTCCACGTCGGGCATCCGTTGGGCTACATCGCAACCGATGTGTTCGCTCGATACAAGCGCATGACCGGCCACAACGTGCTGCACACCATGGGTTATGACGCCTACGGGTTGCCAGCCGAGCAACATGCAGTGGCGACCGGTCAACACCCCCGCATCAACACCGAGTCAAATGTGGCCACGATGCGTCGCCAGTTGCGGCGGTTGGGTTTGGGTCACGATTCCCGACGCAGCGTCAGCACCACCGATCGCGAGTTTTTGGAGTTCACGCAACGGATCTTCCTGAAGATTTTTAATTCTTGGTACGACCCAACGGCTACTAATCCGTTGGGCGGAGCGGGCCGGGCACGACCGATTGCTGAGCTGATTATCCAGTTTGAAACAGGCGCCCGCGTCGTGTCCGACGGACGTCCATGGGCAGAGCTGAGTGAGGGCGAGCAGCGGTCCACCATCGATAGTCACCGACTGGTGTACGTCGCTGACGTGCCGGTGAACTGGTGCCCGGGACTGGGAACCATTGTGGCCAACGAAGAGGTCACCGCCGATGGTCGATCAGATCGCGGCAACTTTCCCGTCTTCAAGCGCAACATGAGCCAATGGTTGATGCGGATCACCGCGTATGCCGATCGACTTGCTGACGATTTGGACTTGGTCGAGTGGCCCGAGCCGGTTCGGTTGATGCAACGCAACTGGATTGGTCGCTCGCAGGGTGCACGGGTCAGCTTTGCTTCGGCCGCTGGCGAAATTGAAGTGTTCACCACTCGCCCCGACACGTTGTTTGGGGCAACGTTTATGGTGTTGTCGCCCGAGCATCCACTGGTCAGCGCGCTGACGAGCGCGGAAAATGCTTCGGCCGTTGCTGAGTATCAACGCGTCGCTGCCGGCAAGACCGACATCGACCGGCAAAGCGAAACGAAAACCAAGACCGGTGTGGCGCTCGGTTCGACGGCGACCAATCCGGTTAACGGTCAACAGATTCCGGTGTGGATTGCTGACTACGTCATGATGGGTTACGGCACCGGCGCAATCATGGCGGTGCCCTCTGGTGACCAGCGCGACTTCGAGTTTGCTCGCCAGTTCGGTTTGCCGATCGTGGCTACCGTGCAACCGCCAGACGCGTGGTTCGCCGAGCAGTCCATCGATCCAACATTGGACTGCGCTCAGTGGTCGCGGGCCTTTAACGGCGATGGTCCCGCGGTGAACAGCACTAACGGTGGTATTACCTTGGACGGCCTCAACAAGGCCGACG
>JANMEI010000466.1:0-2456 GCA_031376865.1 Acidimicrobiia bacterium
CAAGCACTTCACCTGGTCTCACGGCAAAGTTGACATCGGCGCATCCGATCCGCGCGCCGTAGCGTTGGGTCAAACCACAAACTTCCAGCAACGGAGGGGCCACGGATGAAGAAGCGTTGGCTAGCTGCGGGTGAAGACAACTGGAAACGTTCGAGACCAACTGCGCGTCGTTCATTCCGTCATCGCCATCGTTGCAGTGGAAGCCGATGATCGCCGCTGGGCACACGAGAACGAGTCTGAGCACGAAAACGCCCGGCCACCAGAGTCGTTGGTAACGATCTCGTCGAGGAAGGAATCAGTTGCGCCACAGCGGTGGCAACCTTGGCTCCACGTCTCGATCGTAAACGGACGATCCTCAAAGTCCAGACTTCGAACCTCGGTAAATGGCGGGACTGCGTACACCCGACGCTCCCTTCCTGCGCCGAAAATCGCCAATGCGGGTGATCGATGAAGTTTCGGATTATCGAACTTTGGGATGGGTGACGGGGCCATGAGATACCGACCATCCACCAAGACCGGATAATTGTACGAGGTGGTCACACGACCAGACTGGGCAATATCTTCGTACAAGCGCACATGCATCAATGAGTACTCGCCGAGGGCGTGCAGTCGACTCGTCACCGTTTCGCGCGGCTCCAAGAAGCGCAGCGGCTCGGGAATGGGAACTTGAAAAACGATGATCTGGCCGCGACGAAGACGTTGTTCGGGAATCCGGTGACGGGTTTGTATCAACGTTGCCTGAGAGGTGTCAACGGTGGTCTGGACTCCGGCAGTTCGGGCAAAAAAGGAACGAATCGACACCGCATTGGTGGTGTCGTCGGACCCCTGGTCAATTACCTTCAGTACATCAGTGGGCCCGATAAGTGCAGCGGTACATTGGACACCTCCGGTTCCCCACCCGTAGGGCAACGGCATCTCGCGACTGGCAAACGGCACCTGATAGCCAGGTATCGCAACGGCCTTGAGGAGGGCTCGTCGAATACTCCGCTTTGTTTGTTCATCGAGATACGCGTAGTTGTAGCCAGTTGTTCCAGTAGTAGACGTACTCATCTGGAAGCATCCTCCAGTTCGATGCGATCAGTGGGTTCCCATTCCGAACGAAGACTGCGCAGCAACACCAACTCAGATTGAAAGTCCACATAGTGTGGGAGTTTGAGGTGTTGCACAAACCCCGAGGCCTCCAAGCTGTCGCAATGACTCAGAACAAACTCGATGTCTTGAGCTGGGGCGTAAGGATGAACTGGCTCACCAAGTTCTTCAGCGCGCATAGCTCGGTCAACGAGCGCCATCGACATCGTTTTGCGTTCGCATTGGCCAAAGCCAAGACCATACCCACGTGTGAATTGGGGCGGTTGATCATCTGACCCTTCGAACTGATTGACGAGTTCACACTCGGTGAGTTCGATCTCCCCGATACAAATTGGAAAATCAAGTTCTTGCGGATGAACATGGACCTCAACAAATCCAACCCGTATCTCTCCAGCAAACGGATGCGTCGATCCAAAACCCCGTTGCGTGGAGTAACCGAGCCCGAGCAGAAAACCCTCATCACCTCGAGCAAGCGCCTGAAGCCTGAGTTCTCGCGGTGCAGGAAAGGAAAGCGGTGATCTCGTGAGATCGAACTGAAGTTGTTCATGACCCATGCTTGACGATTCGGAGACCTTGACCGGTTCGATCAACCCTTCAGCATCCAAAAAGTCCAACACCCGAGGTAGCGAAGTCGTCGCCACCCCGTGCTGAGAACGGGTAGGCAACGAAGTGAGAAAGGACGATTCACCTGTGTCGTCGTCGAACTCAATCAAGCGATGGGAATAATCGAAGGTTGAACCCAAAATTTGACCACCGGGGACGTCTTTGAACACTGCAGAAACCCGACGTCCTATGCGCATATTCGCTGTGATTACGGGCAAGGTGACCGCCAGTCGTGGCAACGTTGCTCGAAACGCACGAAGGGGAAAGATCGCTTCGACTGCGTCACCTTGGGCTTGGCGTATTGCCCGCGCCGCAAGTGGAGGGTCATAGATCGAACCTTCGGCCATGATTCGCGTCACCAGAAACGTGAGCTGATCTTCTATCTGAGCAACTTGCAGGTTGCCAGTTCCGGGACGAGGAGTCGCCAGCGCTCGGAGTGAGCGATGGGCTTCATTAATCGCAACTTCGCCACCGACGGATGCCACGTACACTTAGCTCTCCGCTTCAATGATTGTCGAGCGGGGAATCGCAAGAAGGTGATCGCCCGAACACACCAGCAAATCAATGCCACACGGGAATTGCATTCGCTGCTGAGCGAGTTTTCTCCATACTTCCGAGGTGAAGCCCGCCGGAGAACACACCGTCGATGATTCGATTCCAGGACCCGTCAGGCGCGCCACTGACCCAGAAACAAAGTCCTCCACCTGAAGAATCGCTGTTGCTCCTCGCTCGGGCTGGAGCGCTGTACCGGTACTAAATCGGCT
>JANMEI010000486.1:0-2491 GCA_031376865.1 Acidimicrobiia bacterium
CAGACACGTTGGTAAACAACCTCCGCTACGCACGTTACCGTTTTCCGTTGTGCGGGCTGTCCAACTGCACCAATTTAACGGCGCAACAAAATGTTCGCACAAACCACAGAGAGTTGGCACCAACCGAACTAACTTCGACCCGTTCGCTCACGCCACGTCGATTTCTGCCCGATCGAGACGTCATATTGCGTTTGGCGTGAACGAGGAAGTGGGTTGGTGTGAGCGAAACTGATTGCTGCAAATGTGACGATATGCGTTCGTTCCGTAATGATCTGTACACTTAGTGTGTCGGCGGACAGTCCTGCTGACCACAAGACTCAGGCCAGGTTTTGCTCAGGTTTGCCGCACTCTCGAGGTTCAGTAGTTGAACTGACTGACGAAGTTCAGCTACGTTCGAATTTATGCGCGTTGATGGCTCCATTCCGTCCGAACTTCAGCACATAGCCGTTGCGGCCAAAGCTGAAGAATCAGCAGGGTTTCACGGTGCCTGGGTGGCCGAAACCAGTCACGATCCATTTCTCCCGCTTGCCTTAGCCGCCGAGCACACCACCACCCTGGAGTTGGGCACCTCGATCGCCGTGGCGTTTGCTCGCAATCCAATGACGTTGGCCCATACGGCCAACGATTTGCAGCTGTACTCGAAGGGCCGATTCAACCTTGGCCTTGGCAGTCAAATCCAGACCCACATCGAAAAGCGATTCTCCATGCCGTGGAGTTCACCGGCAGCGCGCATGCGCGAATTTGTTCTTGCCATGCGCGCCATCTGGAACACGTGGAACACTGGCGAGAAATTGGCGTTTCGCGGCGAGTTCTACACCCACACCGTCATGACACCGTTTTTCAATCCCGGCCCTAATCCGTATGGCCCACCGAAGGTGTTTCTCGCTGGCGTTGGTCCGCACATGACAGAGGTTGCTGGCGAGGTGTGCGATGGTTTCATTGCGCACGGATTCACCACCGAGTCATATCTCCGAGACGTGTCGATCGCCGCCCTTCAACGAGGTATGGACAAGTCGGGTCGTCAGCGCGCAGACTTTCAAATTTCGCTGCCCGCGTTTCTGGTGACCGGAAGCAACGACGAACAACACGAAACCGCCGCTGCCGCCGTTCGTCAACAGATTGCGTTTTACGCATCGACACCGGCATACCGCACCGTGCTTGACCATCACGGATGGGGCGAGTTACAGCCAGAGTTAACCGGGTTTTCAAAACGGGGCGAATGGGTCGAGATGGGCACCCGTATCACCGACGACATACTCGACGCCTTTGCTGTGGTGTGCCCAGTCGACCAGGCGGCAACACAACTTCACGCCCGATTCGGCGGAGTCATTGACCGAATCAGCCTCTACACCCCGTACGCTCTTGATCGAGAGCACGCGACGGCAATCACCCAATCGTTACAGGCGCTGTAACGGCACGACTCAACTCGGATCGTTCGTATTGTTGGCGGCACAGGCTTCGCTGCAGCTTCCCACTCGACGTTTTGGGCACGGACCCAGGGAGCACCAACACCACCTCTGCTGGTGAAAAGCCAATCGAGTCACGAACGGTTTTAGATACCGCAGCCCGAATCTCGTCGATGAGCGCGTCGGTTCGTGATTCAGCAACGATGACAAGCCCTTCGCGACCCTTCGCATTTTCAACCCCAAACGCAATCACGTTGCCCACCCGCACACCGTCAATCTGACCAACCAGGCGCTCGACATCTTCCGGGAACACGTTGCGTCCGCCAACAATGATCATGTCTTTAATACGTCCGCATACAACCAGCTGGCCACCCACCATGTACGCAAGGTCGCCAGTTTTGAGCCACTCGCCATCAAACGTTGCGGCGGTTGCATCAGGTCGATTGAAGTATCCCGAAGTGACCGACGTGCCACGAATCTGCAGCTCGCCCACTTCGCGTTCAGCCAGCGGATTCCCTTCGCCAGTCGGATCCATCACCCTCAGCTCAAGCCCGGGAACCGGGGTGCCAAGTTTGGCAAACCGACGGGCATTTGGGGCGGAGTGGTCAACCGGGGCGGCATAGCGATTTGACTCCAACACACGTCGGTCGACCCAATCGGTTTGCATTGGCGTAAACGGCTGCGGGAACGTAACGGCCAGGCACGCTTCAGCCATCCCAAAGGCACAAAACATTGCCCGGGAATCCATTCCATGTTTTTCGGCAGCAACGATGAACGTTTCGACGGTGACGGGGTCAACCGGCTCGGCACCGTTAAGACCTACCCGCCACGAGGAGAGATCGAGCGACTCCATGCGCCCAAGGGCACGAGCGGCGAGGGCGTAGGAAAAATTGGGGCCGGCCGTGGCGGTACCTCGATAATCGCTCATCCACTGCATCCACTTGCCGGGCGACGCTATGAAATCTTGCGGGGCCGCTAGCACCAACTCAGCGCCGAGCGTCATCGGGAGCGTAAAGAGACCGATCAAACCCATATCGTGATAGAGCGGCAGCCAGCTGACGAACACTTCGTCATTGGTATCGATT
>JANMEI010000487.1:0-3662 GCA_031376865.1 Acidimicrobiia bacterium
CCCACGCCGGCCATGTCCTTGAACGTGAGGGGACCGTCAACATCGGGCGTGTGGCCGTGCCCACGACGTTCTGGTGTGTAGACACGGAATCGCTCGGACCACCCTTCCATGTTCGGCCCGAAGGCTCGAGCGTCGACGAGACCGGGGTGCAACGCAACGAGCGCCTCTCTTTCGCCACACTCGTCGTACCAGAAGCGATGGCCTTTGAACGTGATATCGGTCATGGTTCTTTCTAGGAATTAATGGTCGTTTGTTATGGATTGTGCATGCCGAGGCAAGCGTTACCCAACGTCGCGTTCCTTCAAACACCAGGATGGCTTGCTTTGCGACGGACCGGTTCGGAGGCCACGTCAAAGTTGCGAATCGAATCCATTGCCGAACGACGTCCATCCATGTCGCGAAATCCGCTGATGCGCTGATGTGTAGGTGCAGGGCATTGCTTAGGATCTGCGCGCATCGATCAGGCTGTCGCTGCGATCTGCAAACGTGTATGTCTGCGGTGGTGACAGTTCTTTTGTTTTTGACCAGATGATGTCAGTCTGGGTAACGGACGGTGGACCAACAAGGAAATTCTCGACTGCGACCAGGTAAGCGGCGTAGGCTTCGGATGAGACAAAACGTGATGCCGCCTCGGCGTCGATCTACTGCTGAAAAGCTCGAATGACATCGACGTCCTCGATGTCATACATGTACGTATATGCCTCGTGTCCAAGATTTGCCGCAATGGCGGGACGAAGCAACTGATCCCAGATGGCGTGCACCTGCTCGCGAGAACCTGGCCGGACATGGTGTTCGATGATAATTCCGACACTCATGGTGCCTCCTTCGGCGGAAACGGATACGGGGAGTGAAGACTCCCTTTGAACAAGCCTGAGGCCCTCCATTACCCCGATGCGCCAACTAATAAACGTGTTTAGTTTCTTTCTGCGCTGGGACCAACGTCGCACACTTCGACGAGGGCGTTGGTGGGTGTAGCCCGCCCTGTAACCGGCGAAGTGCCAGCGCCACCCCTGCTGCGAGGTGCCGGTGAAGGGCATTCACAGTGGTCTGCGTGCTTAGCAACGAAACCACGTCTCTCCGCTACGCACGCTGCCGGCGGTATGTGGCAGGGGGTTGTGCCGTGCCATATTCATTGTGGAGGCATCTCAGCGGCGTTTGTGGTCGAGTAGTTGCAGTAGTTCGTGGGCTGCCAGTTCCACTTGTTTGTGGTCGAACTCGGCGGCTCGGTAGTGGCAGGCGATGAGGCCGGAGCGGTGAAGGCGTTTGAGGTCGCCGAAACCAAACGCGTAGAGGTTTTTTGTTCCTTCGGTTGCTCCGACTTTCAGGCCGAGGTGCCAAGCACCGTACTCATCCCAAGTGTGCGACTTCAGATAGGTATTTTGGTCTTTTGTGCTCGGCTGTGCGTCTTGCCATCTGCTGCGGATCACGTACCGTCGGGCGTTGATGAGTTGGCGGGCGTGGTCCACGGCCTGTTGGTTAACCTCATATGCGGGCACGGTATCTCCGTCTCTCTCGATGGTTTGCGGATGGACGATTGAGGTGAACAGGAGCTGAGGGGTTGACCTAACGGGCAGTGTGAAGGGCGACAGATTCGCATCCAACGAGCCGCAAGTACGGCGGAATGCAGAGTGGCGCAGAGCCGTTCAATCGTTGAGAGTGGGATACCAGTCGGTGCCGCGCCCTGTTGGGGTGGTGTCGAGGATGACCCAGAGCGGGTTCATGTCCGGCGCTCCGTGCGGGTCTTGTCCGGGGTCGGCCATTTCGGAGTTTCCTTCGCCGCTGTAGAAGTGGCGGATCGTGCCATCGGTTTTCTGGAAGATGGAGTAGCCGGGCCAGTCGGCGTTGCGTTCGCCGACGTAGTCTTTGGTGTAGTCGCCGGTCGGATCCGAATAGAACGTGAGCCCTGTCCAGTTGCGCGTTTGAGCGTAGGAAATGATGCGTTCGATGGGTGAACGGGCGATGACTGCCAACGCCACTGTCTGTTTGATGTGCCGGGCTTCGCCGTCCCACGCGTCGAGCATCGATGAACACATTGGGCATCCCTCATCGCGTTGAGGCCCGTACATCATCGAATAGAGGATGAGCGTGTCCTTGTTGCCGAAGAGATCCGAAAGTTTGACCGGTCCGTCTTTGCCTTCGAACTGGTAGTCCTGGTTCAGCACACCGCCGGGAGGTAACGCCCGTCGAGTTTCGGCGACTTGCCATAATTGGCGGCGAAGGTCAATCTCGTCGGCGAGGAGCGCATTGCGGGCTTGACGATATTAAGGGCTTTCGTTGGGAAAGTGTGTAACGTTTTTGGCTACCAGGTCAGAGGTGGGGATGAGCGGCTTCGCTGTAGTCATGGAGTGCCTTTTCTGTTGAGCGCCCGTAGCGCTCAACGGCTTACTGGTGAAGCGGGTACCCCTTGATTGTCCCGAGTAAACATCCGCTTCCCGCCTCGAGTCCACATGGACCTATCTGGGCGCCTGCAGCATCAACTGTCGATCCGATGCCGGGAGGCAACTGCCGAACACATCGGCCAGATCGGGGGTCACGCTGACTGGCGGGTTCGCAGAAATCCACAGTGTCAGCGCGTCCGGTGCGACGACACGCGGCCTGACCACGTTCGAGTGGGCGATCGTTTCGCCACTACCGTTTCCGGCCCGAAGCCGGTGACGGGCTTGCGTGGTCAGAGACGGGTAGAGCGAGAAAACGAACCACAGAGCACGTCAGGAACATTTACCGAGGCCACAGGGCTTGCAGATTCAACTCGTTTGCACGCAGCGATTTCGCTGCGGCACAACTCGGGTGACCAGGCCACAACAGCTCGCTGGCTACGCGAAGTTCGCTGCCTCGAAGGGCGGTCGAAACTCATCTTTCGTGCTCGATCACTTTTGACAGCGCAAGGTCGGAGTCGAGTCGGCCGCCCTTCGGCCAAGAGAGCCAAAGCATTCCGCTGCTTCGCAGGTGCGGTGTCAGCGTGGGAAACGTCGCGCCCATGTCCGCTTGCGTGATGACGAGGCACTGCAGGTAGTCGAACGTTCCCGCCAATTTGTCGACCACGTCCAAGTCCGGCAGATCGATGGCCCGCAGCGCTGTCGCCGGGGGATCGACGAAGTGGGCGCGACTTCCCAGCTTGACTCTCATCTTCTCGGCAACGGTGCGGGTCATCAGTCCGGCGATGGCAGCAGCAAGACGGAGCGGAAGCTGACGACGTCAGTCGTCAGCGGGTCGTGTGCGACCGGCTCGAGCGGTGGCACGGCGATTCGCCTTATCGATAGCGTCAACGAGTTCGGCTTTCGTCATCCGGCTCCGACCCGCAACGTCGAGCTGATTCGCAATGTCAAGCAAATGGGCCTTCGACGCATTGGCATTCACCCCGCCAGCGGTCGTCGTGTCGCTGTTCAGCGCTTCGGCCCCCCGCTTGGCATCCTGGTCGTCGCTCGGACCTCGCTCATCCTTCGCCTCCCAATGGTCGCCGACCTTCTCAAAGGAATGTTTGAGAGAACCGAACGCGATTCGATGGGCGGCCTCCCCGTCGCCGTGCACTTTTTCCGCCGCCTCCAACGTGTGCATGTACGTGTCTTGCGCCTTTTCCGGCGACCTCGCCAGCGTCGACGGCAAACGCTTCTTCTCTTGCTTGTTCAAACCCATTGGCAGCCTTTCTTCTTCATCGATCCGGT
>JANMEI010000536.1:0-2958 GCA_031376865.1 Acidimicrobiia bacterium
CCGGGGATCCAAACCAGTTGCGGCGTGTCGTCGACAATTTGCTCGCTAACGCTCGTGTCCACACGCCTAATGGTACGATGATAAGTGTACGGATTAAATCTGAGAAAAACCAAGTCATCCTTGAAGTTGCTGATAACGGACCAGGTATTCCCCCAGATCAGATTCACCGCGTGTTCGACCGATTCTGGCAAGCAGACCACAATCAAAGAGACTCGCACGGCCTCGGCCTGGCAATTGTTCGAGCGATTGTTGTTGCACACGGCGGAACAATCACAGCGAGCAACCGAATCGAGCCGCACGGAGCAGTGATCACGATGACGCTGCCTCGGCAGCTGACCCCTTCATCGGGCGTCAACGAAGCTTCGATCCTTCGGAAACACGCAGTGATCGCAGAGCCATAAATCGGGGCGCCCCGGTTGTATCGTGCGTATCGTTTAGTTCGTGAGAGCCCGAGTGAGTGAAACTCAGAAGATCGCTCGTGTCGCCGCAGGCATCATTCCGGAAGTAACCGACGAAGAGATGACCACGCAGGAATTTGCGGACCTGCTCAACGTGTCCCGCCCTTACGTGGTCTCGCTGCTTGAAACGGGGAAGATACCGTTCCGCAAGGTCGGTACGAAGCGTCGAGTGCTTCGAAGTGAAGCGTTTCGTTACCAACAAGTCGAGGATGAAAGTCGTTATGCGGCGGTACGCGAACTTACGGAACTGTCGGAGGAGCTGGGGTTGTACGAGTGAAAGCGAAGCGCTTGCCCTTCTCGATTGGTGCGTTCGCGGAACCGAAAGTGTTTAGGCCGGCTTTCGCTCAAGCAGTTCGAACGGGAAGAGCACGCCATCGATGCGAACGCCGACTTCGAGTTCGCCGCCGAGCGCTTCAACAGCATTACGAAGACGGCTCAACGACATGTCGTCGGCACGTTCGAGCTTCGATACGGCAGGCTGGTTCACGTGGAGCGCGGCTGCGAGGTCTTCTTGCGTGATTGAAAGGTGACGGCGCAACTCAGCGAGCGAATAGCTGCGGATCTCTTCGTCCAGCTCGGCGCGAGCTGCGGCGCGGTCCTCGTCGGTCGCCTTGCTTATCTTCTTGATCTCTGACCCTTTCTTGGTACCCATTAGTTCTTCTTCTCCTCGTCGGTCTGGCCGGTTTCGTCCAGGTAGTTCTCGTACAGCACGTCCGCGACTGGCACAGCAGCGACGTACCAGTCGTTCCACTGGCTGTCTTCGGCTTTGTCACCACCGAGCAGCAAGATCGCCTCTCGGCGTGGGTCGAAGATGAACAGCACCCGAAGCTGCTGGTCCCCACTTTGCACGAAGTTCCTTCATGTTCTTGTAGGTCACGTCGTGATCTTCAACGACCGGTCGACGAAGTGCAGGGCCGCTTTGAGATAGCAGCTCGACACGTTCGTCGATCTTCGACTGGTCCTTGGCGTCGAGTGAGCCGTACCAGTCGGCAAACTCCTCTTTGCCCGACACCTCCCACATACAAATAGCATTCCAGATCGAGACTATTCCCCGGAAAGAATTGTATTAGAACTCCAAATGGACATCGGACCGAAACGAGCCAGAACTGCAAATTGCCTCGAAACTCGCCTGGGTAGACAGCAGTGAGTGACTTCTCTGGCCAGCCCTTCAGGATGTTTCATTTTTCCTAGTGTTCCGGATATTTCCGGAACAGCCTGCAAAGTGGAACGCGTGAAGTCCGCAGCCACAGAGTCGAGGCTCGAACGAGACGTAGCGGAACGGTTTGGCGCGGTCGTTCCATCTGGTTGGGCTGTGACCCGCAGCGAGCAAGAGAGGGTCGGCGGCGACTTGATGTTTTCTGTCCGAGCTCCTGATGGGCTTGAGGTTACTTTTGCCGTGGCGGTCAAGCGTGTTGTTGTCTCGCGGGAGTAAGCGGGTTCGAAAAATCGAGGTCCAGTGTTACGAGGGTGCGTAATTCGACGGAACAAGTTCGAAACACGGTTTCATCGTTTGAACCCTCCATTCCCTGTCGGTGAATAGATGAGGTGTCATGGCCCGCATCCTCGAATGCACTAACGGCCGAGGTACCGAGGTTTTCGTCAAGTTTGAACTTCACGCCACGTCGTCGAGGTCAACGAATCGCACGTCGGCGAGTCGAGCCCCGTATGCGATGCAAGCCCGGACATCGTCAGTTTCAAGTCCGGGGTACTCGTCTGTGATCTGCTCGGGGGTCCAACCCTCAGCAAGGAAGCCCAGAACAAGAGATACCCAGATTCGGTGTCCACGGATTGTTGGCTTGCCAAAGCAGATGGCGGGATCGACGACAATCCGCTCGGTAAGTTCTGCTGAAGTCATGCCACAAGTTTGACGCATCAGCATTGGATGTCAAGCGTCGTGGGGAAATGAGTAGGGCGGGTGGGGCTCGAACCCACGACCGAAGGATTATGAGTCGCTCTTCGGGGGTCCAGCAGGACTTGGCGAGACCCCAGAAGCCTGTATTTACGGGTTTTTTCGTCCGTCGTGTCTGGCCCGTCCGGGTGGTTCTTGGAAGTTCGTGGGACAATCCGTGGGACACAACTAAGCACACTTGCCGTATTTGAGCATTTTTCAAACTTCTTTCCGAGACTTCTAGTGACCGCTTTCGCCGTTGGCTTGTGGGCTGTGGCTTATCCAAGTCTCGACAACAAGTTCGCGCCGACCCTGGTGGCGTCGAATCAGAGGTCGCACGCTGCAGCCATATTTTTACTGACGGGTTTGGTCGTTGGGGGTAGGCGGTGTGTCGATTGGTCCGTGGAACAGGGATTTGATGTGTGCGAATTGGTTTGAGTTTGGCACCGGGAGCGTGACGGTCCAGTGTGGGTAATCGAGTGACGGAAGAAGCGGAAAATCCGACGTCGAGCAGTTGTCGCCCTTCAGCAACACGAAGTTGGCGGGCGATCGGTCATCCAAACATCATGATTCGCTAATTCGCCAACCGTGCTTCTTCCCAAAATCACGATC
>JANMEI010000606.1:0-2170 GCA_031376865.1 Acidimicrobiia bacterium
CCGAGTTTTGGAGTCGTAATGACCCACTAGGACGGTTGGTCCAACTTCTCCGGGAACCGATCCCCCAGACCACCAACCGATAATGTCGGCACGGTTTGGCACCCGAAGCGCCTTGTTGGCATCGACGCCGATGGCCACAACCCAGGTTTTGACGCCGATTGCGTCAACGTTCACACCAGCAGGGCGGGGCCCGATGCCATAGCGAAGATCATCGATCGCTGGGCGAATGGTGCGAGTGGGCGATTGCCCAGCGTTGGGGTTTGCTGATCCGGGCCAGGCTCCGCCGGCAACATCGTCAGGGCGGTACGGCGATTCGGCGAACACTTCGGCAGGGGTAAGTCCTTCGACGGCTGGCAGGCGAACGCCGGTGGCGGCATCTTCGACAAAACCATCCTCGACTGCGATGTACCGCCTCGGGTCGTTTTCATCAGTAGCTGGTTCAAGCGGGAACCCCGACGCCTCGATCGAGTCCGTATTGGGGTCTCCGGGGCTGACGTGGTCTCGCCACGTCCACGCCGCGGTGAGCAACAAACACACCGGCAATAAATACAGCCATCGGCTCGGTGGACGAGCCGATGGCTGAGGAGCTTTCGACTTACTCGCAGCCATTGCAGACCACCAGCGTGTCGAAGAACATCATGTCAAACCTGACAGAAACGCCTATGCGTTGCGACGGCGACGTGACACGTAGATGGCACCAGCCGCGCCTGCTGCACCAAAAGCGAGTGCGGCAGGAAGTGTTGCTGAACCACCGTCTGACAGGAATCCACCGCCAGCAGCAACGCCACCAGCAGGAGCATCGGCAGCAGGCTCAGCAGTTGGTTCTGCTGCTGGTTCGGCAGCGGGCTCGGCGGCAGGTTCTGCTGCTGGTTCAGCAGCAGGCTCAGCAACAGTGGTGGTTGCATCTTGAGCAAAGGCAGCTGAGCCCAGCGACGAAACGCCAGCAACGGCGACGAACATGGCGATACGAACGGTACGACGGATCATGATGATGGGACCTCCACGAGGGACTGGGACGACAGACGATACAAGGGCGCTTATGCCCAAATCGGGTGAAGTGAAACATACCCGCACGACGATTGTCCAGTTGGTTGACTCCCCACCTTACCGTTTTGAGCACTCAATGGGGCCGATGGACCCATGACGGCACCGATTTACCCCGAGTTGAGTAGCTCAACACTGCTTCACTTTCTGGCTAGCTGAGGATCTGACCGAGCAATCCGCCAGGCGACGACGAGGATCCTCCACCAGATCCGTGACCTCCCGGACTGACCGATTCGCACGGCTGGACCACCACATATCCGGCACCGCCGAAGGCCATCTGGAACGACTCGCCTGATCCGCCGCGGATCATGCTTGCTACCCCGCCGGTGTCGACGCGAATATCCATCGAGACGCCAGCAGTCCACATCACCACTGCCTGTGGGTCGGCAAACGTGGGAGATCCTGCAACATCGAGAGCAATCGGATCTCCTTTGGTGGTGATGGCAACGTAACCAGTGCCCTTCAGACTGACGTTGTAGAGGCCACCCGCCATCGCTGCGCCGCGGGCCTGAATTCGATGGATATCCCATTGGATTGAACTGCTGAAGGCGAGCACGTTGTTGCCGTTTACTGAGATTGCGTCGTTGTCGAGGTAGAGGACCTGTACTTCACTCGCCGTGTCGGCCAAGAACAACTCGCCCTGTCCGGTGCACTCCATCATGTCGACGCCTTCGCCGGTCACGGCGGCTTTCACCATTCGGTTCAGTCCGCCACTGCCCTTTTTAGCGAACCGGACATCGCCCTGGTAGGCAACCATGGATCCCGTCCTTGCTTGGATCGGTCCGTAACGCATTTCGACCCGCAGCAGCTTTTTGTTCTGCAGCGAGAAGGGATCGGAGCTTGGCTTTTCCTGGTACTCCTGAAAGAGCGAACCGAGTATTGGCATGGTGTTTCCTTTTCCGTCGGAATGAAAGATTTAGGATATTGCACGAGTCATGTCTCGTGCATGATCACGACGGAGGAAACAGCAATGAGTTTGGTACAGCAATGAGTTTTTTCGACAAGGCCAAGCAGGCTGCCACTGAAATGGCAGCGAAGGCTGATGGAGCATTGTCCCAAGCCGGACTCGGTGGCAGCCCGGGGGGCGCCGCTGGTAGCACCGGCACCGGAAACCGAGAAGCCGAAC
>JANMEI010000661.1:0-3214 GCA_031376865.1 Acidimicrobiia bacterium
CTGTTGGACAATTGCCATGGGGTCACAACCTCGTTCTTTTGACCCCATGGCAATTGTCCAACAGCTTGTTGGACAATTGCCATGGGGTCACAACCTCGTTCTTTTGACCAAGCTAAAGGAGGCGGAAGCTCGCTTGGGCTACGCCGAGGCGGCAGTCCGCCATGGTTGGTCGCGAAACGTGCTCGCCATGCAAATTGAGACTCGTTTGCTTGATCGCCAGGGCGCTGCGACGACCAACTTCGACCGTGCTCTGCCGCTGCCTCAGTCCGATCTGGCGCGTGAATCGCTCAAGGACCCTTACCGTTTTGACTTCCTTGGGCTTGGCGAGGAAGCGCATGAGCGCGACATTGAGAATGCCCTGATACGGCACGTCACCGAGTTCTTGCTTGAACTGGGCGCTGGTTTCGCCTACGTGGGAAGGCAGGTCCAGCTTGAAGTCGGCGAAGAGGACTTCTTCGTTGATTTGCTCTTTTATCATCTTAAGTTGCGTTGTTATGTCGTGATCGAACTAAAGGCGGGCAAATTCAAGCCCGAGCACATTGGGCAGCTCGGTTTCTATATGACAGCGGTCGACGCCAACATCCGGGCCGATGCTGACGGCCCGACGATCGGGTTACTGCTCTGCAAGAGTCGCGACAAGGTCGTGGCTGAGTATGCGCTGCGCGATACGACACGTCCGCTCGGCATCGCCGAGTATCAACTTGCCGAGTCGCTGCCGGAGCCGCTCCAGACGAGTTTGCCGACGATTGAACAGCTCGAACGCGAACTCGAGAGCGGAACATCATGAAGCTGTTTTCGAGTTAAATGCCCGGGCGTTGAGCGGATGGCTCAGAAGAATGTCAGTGCCGCTTCGGAAGCAGTAGTGGAGGTGACCATGCAGGAATTCGCAGACTTACTTAACGTTTCGCAACCCTTTGTGGCTCCGCTGCTGGAGAGCGGAGACTTCCCGTTTCGAGTCGTGGGCACTAAGCGCTTCGTGCCGCGATTTGATGCACTGGTTCCAAGCTGGCCGATGATGCGATTCGTAACGCCGCTGTTCCTGCCCTGAGCGTTGACTCGGAAGAGCTTGGGTTGTACGAGCACGACTCTGAACTCGTTGCCGACCCGGCTTAGTGCCGGGTGAAGGGATTCTGTTCCTCGTGGTCCATTTTTGTGACTGTTCCGGATATTCCGGAACACCTAGTTTTCTGGAACACGTGAAGTTCGTTGTGCCGATCAAGAGGTGAAAGGTCGACTTAAAGCGACTAGGTGTCCTTCGGTGCGAGCATGGATTCGATGACGTGGGCTGGGATGACGACTCGCCGTCCGAGTCGCACGCAAGGTACGTCACCGTTCTTGACGTGTTCGTAGAGGGTCGACTTGCCGACACCGACGATGATGGCTGCCTCGGGGATCGTGAAGGTTCGTCGCGTAACGGTCGGGGTGGCAATTGTGGAAGCGGACAGTTTCATTAGGCCCTCACTTGCTGGTGACTAGACGTCGGACGGTTTGGATTCGGTCGAATGGGATTGCGCGTAGCGATACGACGTCTCCGGATTTGGGGGCGACGATCCATTGGGTTGCACTGATGGCGATGCCGACGTGTCCGTTGTCGTGGACGGGGATGGAGCCTCGGTGGTAGATGAGGTCGCCGGCTTTGATTGTTTCGGTGCGCCAGTTGATGGAGCGGCCGTAGCGCGATTGGAGTGAGCTTTTGTGGGGAAGGTTGATGCCGATTGTTTGGTATGCGCGCAGGGTGAGCCCGGAGCAGTCGAAGACGTCGGGTCCGGCTCCGCCCCAGACGTAGGGTTTGCCGAGTTGTGCAACGGCGTAGGCAACGACGGGTGCGACGTCGGCTGGTATCTCGCCGCCGATACCGATGACTCCGCCACCGCCGGCGAGGTTGCATCCATCTATTGGGAGTGTTCCGCCTGCGAGTTGGCGGTAGGTGTCGAGCCATTTGGTTTGGTATTCGCGAATCGTGAGTTTGTTGCCGTATTCGGGGTGCGGTACCAGGTCGAGCCATGAGGGGTCTCCGAGTGCTGCTGGGTAGTACCAACCGATCGGTATTCCCGAGAGTCCCCATTTGCGTAGGAGCGGTTCAACGAGAAGTCGTGCTCGTTCGTCTTGAACCGATGGTGGCGCGATCCATGCTTGCGGGTAGCCGCCGTAGTTGTTCCAGGTGCCATCGATGAATTGGTATGCACCCGAAGCAGTTCCTTTCGCAGCGCGAGCGTTGTAGTTGTTGTTTGATTCGAGCTGGCGAATCGTGGCCAGAATGATCTCGATGGAGACTGCCCCGGTTCCGTCTGGGCTCGGCGGCTCTGGCTCGGTAGCCGGCGAGGCATATGTCGGGGCTGGACCATCGACCGTTGTGGTCCTGCTTGGATCGGGAACGTCCGGGATGTCGGTGAGAACGATGCAGTTGGCGTCGCCGGTGTTTGCTCCGGCGACGGTGCCTTTGAGGAACACGACGACAATTTGTGCGGTCCCCGCCAGGACGAGCAACGGAAGCACGGTCGCGGCTACGAACACGGCAAGGGCACGTTTCATAGGTAACCAATTCCCGTGACGACCCACACCGAGGCCTCGGTCTGTTGCAACTCGACGCGGATGCCGACCGGGTCGGTGATTGTTCCGTCCGCTGCGGGTGGGAATGCAATCGACACGACAACTTCCCCACGGCCAGCAGTGTCGGCGAGGATCGTGGTTTGGATGACTTGACCGCCATCTAACGCAGTGACCCATTCCGCTGCATTTGCTATGCCACTCGGTTCTTTGCCTGCGAGCAACGAGCCAACGAACTCATTTGCCGCGTCTTCGGCCGTTCCACCTCCATTCGCCAGGATCGCCGGCTCGGTTGGCGTCGCGATGATCGAAGTGATCGTTGGCGTCGAGTTTGAGCCTGGTTGCACGATCGGTAGAGTCGCAACGAGAGGCGTTGTACTTGGCGAGGGTGCGGATGCGACTACTTGGGGCCGATGAGTCGTGGCAACGGCTGCTTGGTCCGTGGACTTATTGTTCGGGTTCTTTGTGGTGCACCCGGTGGTTGCGGTAAGGATGAGGAGTGCAGCGGCAAGGTTGCGCATGTCTTCCTAGTCAGCGTGGACAGTCGCTCAGCGCAGTTCTTCGAGTTTCGATTTCGCTCACGTCTCCTGCGTGGCGAATAGGAGATGGAGGTAACCCTGATGATGCCGATCCGCACACCACGAAAAGAAATATCACTCTTTGTGAG
>JANMEI010000674.1:0-3254 GCA_031376865.1 Acidimicrobiia bacterium
CATCGAGGGATTGACCGCCGAGATCGAAGAAGTCGTCGTCGACGCCCACCTGCTCGAGACCGAGGACTCGCTCCCAGATCGAGCACAGCAACGTTTCGATTGCTGTGGACGGTGGCCGATATGTAGCTCGGGCCCGGTCGACGCGTGAACTAGGCGCCGGCAGCGCATCGAGATCGACCTTCCCGTTCGAGTTGATGGGAATGCGTGGCACTCGAACAAAGGCATCGGGGATGGAGTGCGCCGGAAGGAGTGGTTCCAACGCAATGCGAAGTTGGCTCGGATCAAGGTCTGGCGCGGTCAGGTCAAGCAACTCGTACCAGGCGGTAAACGTCTCTCGAATGCGGGGAACGTAACCGATTTCGCTCAGCATCCCAACAACGGCTGCTTCTTCTCGGGGGTCGTCTAGCTCTTCGCGCGCTTGGTCTCGTGTTTTGTGACCGAGTCGAACGTCCCATGCGTAGGGAACCGCATAGTTGTGAAATCCGCGTTCCACGGTATGCACATGGATGCCGGCAGCGTTCACCAAACAGTTAGTGGATCGACCGGTGTCAGCGGGGCGTTGCCACGGTGTCTGGTGCTCAAGGAACTCCATGAGTTCTTCGAGGCTGACGTCGCAGTATCGATAAAAGTCGAGAAAGTCGACTTCCTCAAACACATCGTCGGTTTCGAAGTTGGTCGTGTCGAGCAATCGTTTACACGCGTCGTCAACTCGGTGATACACCTTCCGTGCCGCAAGCGTGGCCGCATCAATCGCGTCGAGTTGATCCGACACCTTCGTAGCGGAGGTGCCTGGTTTCGACGTGATTGACACACCGGTTGTTGTTGCGGCAGTTGATGAATCGCCAAACAGCCCGGGTACCAGCCGGGTTTCAAAGAACTGGCCGCGTGACAATCCGGTCACGACAAACGGAGCTCCCAATGACCGAGCCTTGTTAATCCCATATGTGTAGATAGTTTTGTAGCACCCGTTGCAGACATTAGAGAATCGTTCGAGACTGTCTCGAAAGATCTCATTCATGTCGTCGCGAGAGGGGCCAACAAATTCATGGTCTACCCCAAGGTGTGAAACTACTCGGGCGATGTTTTCTTTGGCGTAGTCGCTGATGAATCCGTTGTCGAGGGTGATCGCGTACACCGAAAATCTCAGTGAAATCAGGCGGTACAACGCGTACGTACTGTCTTTGCCGCCAGACAGGAGAAACACCGCATCGTGACTGCCGCGCTTTTTCGCTTTCGCATTTTGGAGTTGTTGCACCAATTCGGGTTCGTCTCGGAACCAACCGTCTGCCCGTGCTCTGACTGCGTCAAAGACTTGGCAGTCGTGGCACTGTCCACTCTGGTCAAACGACACGCCGGGAACATCCTCAGGTATGCCACACCGCGAACATCCAACCGACTCTGCCACTCGGCGGGGTTCCGGACGCTTCCAGATGCCCACGACACTTCGGTCGACGCCGGGCACCGAGCTCAGCGCTCGCTCGACTTCTGCCGGTTCTATGCGAACACCACCAATCTTGAGCTGGGTATCTGCCCGTCCGAGGTACATCATCTGATTGCGATGATTGTCAGCGGCCATACGAACTAAGTCGCCGCTTCGATACCAGACGGTTTCACCGACGGCAACGAACTTTTCGGCTGACAGCTCTGGCCGTTGGTGATACCCCGTCGCCATTCCCGGTCGAGTGATCCATAACTCTCCAACCACACCGTGCGGTACATCGTGACCGTACCGGTCGCAAATTCGAAGGCCAACTCGGGGTGCGGGTTTCCCAATGAGCACATCGTAAGCAACCGGGGGCTGCGGGTCAGACCCTGGCTGATAGGTATGGATCATGCACCCAACGACTGCTTCCGTTGGACCGTACTCATCGTGCAAACGCACCTCAGGAAGCACCGAATGGATACGATTCGCAAGATCAACACTAAACGCTTCTCCGCCCACCACGATTGTTCGAAGTGGATGATCGGTTGGGAGAATCCGAACCAACAGTTCAAGATGACTCGGTGTTGCCTTCAGCCAGGTGCATCGCCTATCGCTGGCCAAGGCTTCGAGCGCAGGAAGTCCGTGTGATCGGTACACCACGAGTTGACCATCTGCCAGAAACGGAAGAAACAAGCTGGTGATCGTGAGATCGAACGAAAGAGACGAGATCAACGCGACGGTAGGGCGATCAGAAACATCAACATAAGCGTGCGTGGCAAACGCCAAATACTCGCTCAGTCCGCGATGAGAGATCGCTACGCCCTTCGGCAATCCAGTGGAGCCAGAGGTATACAACATGTATGCCTCATCGTCCGCTCTCGGCAGATGGTAGGACGGACGAACATCACTCGTTTCAGAGTGATGCAGTGGTGGAAGTTTGTCGATGATGAGCGAGATACCGGCATCGGCGACGATGTGGTCGATGCGCGCCGTTGGATACTGCGGATCAATCGGAACAAATGAAGCCCCAACTTGCAGGACTGCGAGGATGCAGTGAACGGCTTCAGCGCTTCGATCGAGCTTGATCCCCACTCGATGGCCGCGACCGATCCCCTGATGGTGGAGCCAGGCGGCGATCAGAGAGATGGTGTGGGTCGATGCTTCGCCCGTGAAACTCGTTTGGTCCAACGGGCCGTCGGGGTCGAGCATAACCACGTCGAGTTGCCGAGCTCGGAGTGCTCGTTGAATCTGCTCAACGACCGTAAGGTCGGCGCTGTTTCTTTCAGGATCAGTAAAGGATGGTGAATCGGCGGTCAGACCAAATGATTCACGATCAGCGTCATCGTCGAGGCAGGTCAACACAACGTCGCCGATGAAACGATCTTGGTCAGCCGACATTGCCCGTATCACGGCGGCAAAGTGGCTCGGGACTCGAAGACGATCAACATCATCTGCGATCACGCGGGCGACGTCCAGTGCGAGTTCTGCTTCGCCTGACTCGGTGAAGCTATTCCATTGAACTCGTAGCGGTTGGCTGGGGTCGGAGTCGCCCGGATGAATCCATTCGCTTCGGCAGGGGAGTTCGCCAAACGGTCCTGGACTTGCTGTGATGATGTTGAGCACAGCGTGCGTGTCTTGGCGAGGGCTGCTGCCCAGCTCGGCGAACCGCAACATTTCCATGACCGAGCGACTGACCCGCTTGTGGAGTGATCGAAACGTATCGCCACGTTCGATGTTGATGAGTACCGGAAAGAACTCGATACACGGTCCGACGATGAGACGGCTTGTCACGTTTCGTCGATGATGAACCGGCATGCCGATTCGAACTTGG
>JANMEI010000715.1:0-9477 GCA_031376865.1 Acidimicrobiia bacterium
CATCGTTGTGGATCAAACCCATGATGCTTCAACAACGCGAGGGTCACTCGTTCCAACCCAAACCCGACACACGCAGTATGAGCAGGTCCGTCGGCCTGCTCAAGACCGATCGAAAATGGTGATCCGAAATGATCGTGGTGACGGTTGATGGAGGCGATCGCCGTCGGGTTGTCGGAACTGCAAATAGGTACCACCACTTCATGCTTCAACGCCTGCGAGTGTTGTTGCGCTTTCATGAGTCGGCCGGCACGCCCGAAGAACGGGTCATTCGCCACCACCAGTTCAGCGGGCAGACCGCACGATCGGAGCAGTTGCACCGATCGCGCATGCCATACGTCTGCATAGGTTTCAGCAACTTCTGGTGAACCAACGATGACGTGCTCGTGTTGACGAAAGCACCGGAGCCGCGCCGGGTCAGCGGATGGCTCGTGTCGATAACACATACCCACTGTATGAAACGCTCGCCCAGCAGCAGGGACGCTCTTACCTTCAAGCGCTAAGTAGATGGGATAACACGAAGCAGGCAGCAACACCGCATCGCTCATGCCAACAACCGATCCGTAGTCGACGTCGTGTTCGATTGCGTCGAGGATGGTCCGCTGACCAGCATCGTCACCAGAGAACGCGTGGATGGATCCGAGCAAGTCAGGGAACGATCTCATGTACCCGACCCGGTGCACGAGTGAACGCGGGGCGACCGGTGGAAAGTGCCAATGGACTTCGTTGAAGTCGCTTGCGGCCTGAGTGACGGCACTCCCGAAGGCAGTCAGGATTCCTTCAAACGTGCCATTACGACCCATCAATCCTGCTTCACCAAGCGGAATCAACAGACCAGCGGCGACGAGTTGATCGCGAAACTCTTCTTGGGCCAGACGAAGATCTGTTTCAGTCATCTCACTCCTCTTTCGACACAAGTAACCAGGCGGCGTTAGCTGCAGCAAGCCGATTGTTGTTAATCATCACGCGTGCGCCGTGAGCGTCTCGTAGCAAGCGACCTAACGAATATGGCCCACTCGCCTGATACGCCGGCATTCCGCATACCTCAATCGCGTCAGTGATCAATTCGACCACGGCCTTGGAACCGGCGAGCTTCAGACCATTCATTCGGATCGAAAAACCCAGGCTGTCAACACGCAGTGGCGAGTCCGAAGAGTTCGTTGGCTCTCCATGCCACTGCTCTACTGCTCGCTCGTAGTCGTGTGCCGCGTCGTAAGCGAGCGAGCGCAACTCCTGCAGCCGATTGACAAGATCCCCTACTCCTAGCGCCATTGCCGGGGTGACTCCCGGTTGCTTCCGCGCTTCTTGGCGAAGGAGTCGTCGAGCACGGCTTACCGCCTCTGCAGCAAGACCAACCCAAAGAGACGCCCATACAAGGTGCGATACCGGCAGCATTGTTCGACGAGAGATATCAGCGAACGGATCATCAAACACGTACTCTGCCGGCGCAGTTGCACGGAGGACAAAGCCCGCCGATTCCGTTCCCCGAAAACCAAGCGTGTCCCATTGATTGGTTGCTTCCAAGGAATAGTCGTGTTTGACGATTGCAACAAGAACCTGATCGGTGGGCGCAGCGTTGAGCGCGCGTCGGGCGGTAACCAGAATCGCATCCGCGGCACGGGCGTAGCTAATGATCGAAGCTTCTTTCACTAACTCAACGGAGCCTTCACCAAGGTGACCGCCGTCTTCGCCGGTCCGGGTCACACAGCACACGCTGGTTCGAACTGAGCCACTCACCGCCCGCTCTGTGGTGGCTGATGCCACGAGCAGTTGTTCCGCTGCAATTTGTTTCAGCAAAACGTCAAGTGCGCCAGTTCGTTGGTGATTCACCAAACACGCCACCTGGATCTGATGCATCGCAAAGACCATCGCCGTGGAACTACACGCGCGCGCCAGTCGTTCAACGATCAAACATACTTGGGTCAACGAAAATCCCAAGCCTCCCAATTCGCGTGGAACCATCGCTCCAAGCAATCGTGCGGCCCGAAGCTGATCGAGGGATTCGATGGGAAAGCGAGCATCGCGATCGACTTCGTCGGCAAATTGCGCTGCTGCTTCGCACGCCAAGTCCGCTAGAGAAGGGTCCATGGAAACGATCCAACCGTGCCGGTCTACAGCGCAGGGTCGAGTGGCGAGCGCAGCGAGTCCGAAGGGCCCGAGCCAGGTACACGCGTCGACCCAAGGATGCCGGTGACAGCCTCAGAGATAGCATCGATCGACTCAAACGTGGATCGAACCAGTAGACGTTCGGGTAGCTCGATGTCGTACGCATCCTCAATCGCCAGCATCAACTCAACCGTTGCGAGGGAGGAAAGACCGTACGTATACAGATCGTCACCGTCGGCGAGATGTTCAACCGGAACAGTGAGTGACGCGTGTTGCGCGACGATCAATCGGATGGAGGGAGAATCAGCTTGCATAGAGAATGCATTCATTGAACAGGCATCCGCTCAGCGAGCGATCATCAGTCCACGGGAAACGACGCCGAAATGAGCCAAACGACCTACCCCCACTCGCCAAACTGAAGCAAGGTTCAGTGAGTTATCCCGAGGAGCGAGTACAGGACCGCCATTCGAACTGCAACTCCATGCGACACTTGCTGCGTTATCACCGCGTTTGGAAGATCGGGCACGCTGGCGCCAATCTCGACTCCCCGATTCATCGGGCCCGGATGCATAATCAATGCGTTGCTACCAAACCGAGCGGCGCGCTCATCGGTGAGGCCGAAACCTGCCGTGTACTCGCGGAGCGACGGCACCAAACCTTGTTCTTGGCGTTCCAGCTGCATTCGCAGAACGTAGAGCACGTCCACGGGACCCACTTGGTCAATATGCTCGGCAACGGTGACGGGCCACCCCTCGAGTGATGGCGGAAGCAACGTCGGGGGCGCCACCAGCACAACCTCAGCACCCAGTGCCGCAAACGCGAGCACATTCGATCTGGCCACTCGAGAATGTTTCACGTCGCCAACAATGGCTATCCGCAGACCTCGTAGGGTTCCACGGTGGGCTCGAATGGTGTAGCAATCCAACAGGGCTTGTGTGGGATGTTCGTGCCATCCGTCGCCGGCGTTAATCACGCTTGCGTCGGTCCAGCCGCTGATCTGAGCCGGCACACCTGCTGACTTATGACGAATCACCAGCGCATCGATACCCATCGCCTCAATCGTTTCGACGGTGTCGCGGAGGCTTTCGCCTTTATTGACCGATGACGTGGACACGCTAAATGTCATGACAT
Organism: Acidimicrobiia bacterium; assembly: GCA_031376865.1. GTDB lineage: Bacteria > Actinomycetota > Acidimicrobiia > Acidimicrobiales > JANYDT01 > JANNBN01. Next base: position 3,235 of record JANMEI010000715.1, read on the forward strand.
CAGCGCTCAGACGTTTTGCCGCCGTCTCAAACGACAGGCGGGTCCGAGTTGAGTCTTCGTAAAATAACGACACAACGGTTTTGCCGGTGAGGGCCGGAACCTTGGGAACTTTTCTCGTCGACACTTCAACGAACGAATCGGTGAGCTGGAGCAGTTCATTGAGTCCGTCGGCTCCGAGGTCTGTGACCGAGAGCAGATGCTTCATTTGAGAATGACCACACCATCAGCGGTTGCTGCAACTTGTTCTTCTCGAGATGTCGGCAGGTTCTTTCCCACATAATCAGCGCGCAGAGGGAGTTCGCGATGCCCACGATCCACCATGACAGCTAGCTGGACTTGACGAGGGCGCCCAAACGTTCCTAACGCATCGAGCGCCGATCTGACGGTTCGGCCGGTATACAGAACATCGTCAACGAGGACAACGGTTTGGTCTGTTACCGATCCCGGAATCGAACTCACCCCAGCAGCTCGGACGGGACGCAGGTTGATGTCGTCACGATGAAAACTGACATCGATCGAACCAATGGGGATGTTGGAATCAGGCTCGATTTCAGTCAGTGCCCGATGCAGCGCGTCGGCTAGCCACACACCCCCGTGCTGGATACCGACGATCACCAGGTGATCGAGACCGTGATTGCGTTCGATCAGCTCGTGGGCGATTCGACGGACAGCCCGACTGACGTCTGCCGCACTCATCACCTGATGGGCGTCAGGCACGGAACGTGACTGCACCTCGGAACCTTCGCTCGCACCGCGACCGGTGCCATCACTTGAAACTGGACCCACGGGCCACTCCTCTCGTTCGGGCCTCACGGGACCCGTTTGACGAACAAGAAGAGTGTACCGCTCCTCAGAATCGACGGCGAAGAATCGCGTACTCGACGAGCTTAACCAACGTCATTTTGACGCTATGTCGGTCGCGAGCATCGACCACGGTCATCGGAACATCAGGACCGACCGCCAGCGCTGAACGCACAGCGTCGGGATCATGAGCCAGGCGACCGTCAAACGTATTGAGACCAATCACGTACGGGACACCCTTCTCCTCGAAGTAGTCAACGGCACCAAAACTTTGATCAAGTCGGCGAGTATCGACCAACACGACGGCACCAACGGCACCCTTGGTGAGTTCGTCCCACATAAACCAGAATCGGTCCTGTCCGGGAGTACCGAACAAATACAGCATGGATGATTCCGACAACGTAATCCGACCGAAGTCCATCGCAACGGTTGTGGTTGTCTTGGTGGTGACGTCACCTGCGTTGTCGACCCCAACCGAGAGGCCGGTCATGGCCGCTTCGGTAGTCAATGGAGTGATTTCCGAGATGGCATCGACGAACGTTGTTTTACCAGCAGCGAAACCGCCAGCGACGACGATCTTGAGCGGCTTCATCACCAAGGTGGCGCCTGGGCGCGCAAGGTCAGATGAGCGCCCGCCAACGGTGTTGGCCGGATCAGAGAGCCTTGAGGTCATGGAGAAGCCTTTCAAGAGAGTTCAAATCAGGTGCGCCAGCAACAGATGTATCACTGGTGGCGAGAAGGTTTTGGTCAAAAAGGTCGCCCACAAGGACACGGGCGACGCCCAAGAACACCTTCATGTGCGCAGCGACTTCGGCAATCGAAATCGGTTTATCTGTACACAGACGAAGAACCTGGATATGTTCGGCCCGAAGCGCTGCGCTGTAGGGCCCGGAATGGACCGCTTGCACCAACGTATCGAGAGCGAAGTCTGATGCGGATGTTCGTGCTCGTTTTCCAACGAGCGCGTATTGCCGTACGAATCGATCGTCAGACATCAGACCCTCGACAGGTTCTGCTGCAATTCTGTGATGAGGGCTGGCGTGAGAACATTTCCCATACGAAGTGCAAGCATCTGCATTTCATATCCCACGACACCAACATCGGATTCCTTGCTTGCGAGTACCGCGAGCGCCGAACCATCACCGATAGACATAAACAGCATGTAACCACCGGCAAGCTCGACGATGACCTGTTCAACATTGCCGCCACCAAAGCAGCGTGCAGCACCTTGCGTGAGGCTCGTGAGACCCGACGCCACCGCAGCGAGTTGGTCGCCTCCGGCCCGACCGATCCCATCGGACATGGCCATTAACAGACCATCGGATGACACCACAACGGAGTCAACGACTCCTTCGATTCGATCTACGAAGTCCTGAATCAGCCAGTTCGTATTCCGCGCTTCGGCGCTCATGTGATTGGTATTCATTGGGGAAGCTCCGTAGGTGAGGAAGAAACAAGTGAGGAAGTAACAGTTGAAGAGGTAACAGATTCGAGGGATTCAGATTCAGCATCGTGGCCAGGACGATCATCGAAGGAGCGCGCCGACGTCACGCCACGTTGCAACTTTGATAGCGAGTTGAAGCGTGAGGCTGGCGCCACCTCTTCAGAGCTGCCATCGCCGAGACGACGGAACTGGCCAGCATCGGCGGCTTCCGCTGCACCGGAAAACACTTTTCCAGGACGGCGTTGAACGAGACCCTGCTGGGAAACAGGAGCAACCTCTTCGGTGCGGGTTGGCAACACGTGACTCGAAGGCGAGGTCGGCTCCCCTGCCACACTGCGCTGGTGATCTTCAACGGCACGCTTTGCTTGCGTGACCGCAGCGAAGGCGTTCGATCGCCCTCCCGGTCGTTGTGCATCAGATCCACCGAAGAACTGCGGCACCTCCGTCGGGTCTGCGTCGCGTCGCGATCGCTGAGGCAACTGCTCAACTTTCGAGCCACCAACCGATGGCCGAACCATCGGAGCGGGTTCAACGTCGGGACTGAGCGAACGCTCGACATCGAGCAGAGCCGCTTCGTTCACACGAATCTTGTCGATCGGTGCTGCTGCAGCGAGCATCGCAGGAGTCGATCGAGTCATCATTGGAAGGACGGGCGCCCGTTCATCCAACTCTCCAAATCGACTTGGCAGCGCAACTTCGTTTGCGGGTGAGGCTGATCGAACTGGCGTCGGGTCCATCACTGGCGACAGGTCGGCAGACGACGAGTCACGCCAGATCTGTTCGGCGTTAACTCGCAAACCAACCTTCTTGGATCCGAGGCCGAACTCTGCTGCTGGTGGCTGTTCTGATCCGTTTGGAACCGACTGCAAGTTTGGTCGACTCTGCTTTTGCGGAGCAGTTCGATTCGTGAGTGAAGATTGGGTGTTTCGATCGCCCGGTGCTGCTGCGTTCTCGATGAACATCGTAAACGGCATAGATACATCGCTAACGGTGCCACCCATCGGGTTGGCACTTAAAGTGACAATCGTTCCAACCTTGCGGGCCAACCGACCAACAACCTGGAAACCAACTCGGTCAGCGACAAGTTCGTCAATTTCCGGAGGATGAGCCAAACGATTGTTGGCATCTTCCAACTCGACATCATTCATACCGACGCCGGAGTCAACGATCGTCACGGTGACGTGGTCGCCGTGCACCGCCGTATTCAACGTCACGAGACTGGTCTTCGGCGAATAGCGGGTCGCGTTTTCGACCAATTCCGCCAACAAGTGACAGGCATCGACGGCAAACGGTCCGCTCATGGTGAGGTCTTGTGGGACTTCGGCAATGACGACCCGGTTGAGATCCGAAACTTCTGCAGCAGCTGACCGCAATACGTCGTAGAGCGATACGGGTTTGCTCCAAGTGCGGGCCTGCTTTTGACCCGACAACACCAACAAGTTTTCTGCGTTACGACGCATACGGGTCACCAAATGGTCAACCTCGTACAGCGCTTCAAGCACGTCTGGATCTTCTTCTTTCGCTTCGAGGCGATCCATGATCTTGAGTTGTCGATCGATGAGCGATTGATTGCGTCGCCCCAAGTTGACCAACATCGCCGTCACCGTTTGTGCTCGCTTATGCGAATGCTCAAGTGACGTGCGAACCGACGTGTGCAAAACGTTATTGAACGCATCAGCCATCATGCCGAGTTCGTCGTTGGAACTGGTCTTCACCGTTGGAAGTGCACCGGTCACGGCTTCAGCAGTTGGGTTGCGCAAACCTTTCAACACTTCGGGCAACTCTTCGGTTGCGATATGGCGAGCTTGGCGGGCCATGTCAGTCAAGCGACGACCCAGCGATCGGGCAAGGACCAGACCAATCAAGGCCGAGGCCAGAACTGCCGCAGCGGCAGCAGCGGCAAACGTGTACGCAGAGCGCCGTGAGCTGTTGGCAACATCGCCGGCTACCTGATCAAACGCCACAGCCTGTTCGGATTCGATGAGGGTAATCTCGTTCAAACGTGGATCAAGATCGCGCCACCATTGATCGGCGTCGACCGTGACCGGCTGACCTGCCGATGCCTCGCCCATCAGTTTGTCGACCGTCCCTTGAGCTTGTGCACGAGCGGCACTCAAACGAGTCGTGATCGCCGAGCGATCTTGCTCTGACAGGGAGTCGGCGTATGCCTTCCACGATGCATCGGCCGCTGTTCGAGTTGCGTCGACTACGCCGAGGTCACGTTGGCTGAAGTTCTTCGTCGCGAGTTTCGTGAGACCTGCAAGACGTAGCTTCGACAACGCACCACGATGGTTGGCTAGTTCGTTCAAACCGATTGCAGATCGAGCAAGCTTCACATCGGTGCTTTGCGATGCGAGCATCCGAGTAACCGCTTGGGCCGAGTCAATTCGGCTGTTGTAAAATTCGACAACCCGATCAAGATCGGGACCGTCCCCATCGACCGACACTCGGGGTGTTTCAAGATCGGAAACCGACCCCTGCATCATGCCAGAAGCCCAACGAAATTCCGGGGCCAAGGTCTCTTCGAATTCACTCAACGGTGCGTAAGCAAAACTCGTTGCTTCGCGCGCTTGGTCGACAAACTCCCGCCGACGGTCGAGCTCGCGCTTTCCTTCCGGCGTGTTGTCGTTGCGACTGGCAACGACCACGTACCAGGCGGAGCGATCTCGTTCGTCCTGTACCGCAGCCGAGAGGTTCGCTAGCAACAATGCGTGCTTGGCCGAGACCTGATTCTCTTGGGCGGATGTCGCGGCGTCCAACCGAGGGTTCACCAACAAATAGGTGAAAGGCAACAGCACTGCAAGTGGGGCCGCGGTTGCCGCCAGAAGTTTGGTACGAAACGAGGTACTAGCCATGTCGCACCACCTGGGTGTCGAACAGCGTTTCCGCTTCGAGAGTTGAGATACAGCTGTGTCGTGATGCAGTAACCATGGGGAGCCCCTATGTGAGGTGTAACCCTCACAACATCGGCACCCGGGGCAACCCCCTTAAGGCAATTTCCTTGTTACCGCAACAGATGGAAACAGCTATTCACGTACTGAGCACGCGTGCAATCAAACCTGATTGACGATTACGAATCAAGACTGGTTGCGGGCTCATCTTCGAACGGGACGCCAATTGGCTTTTGTCCTTCTTCAAGCGCCACCACGGGCACTTCGGTGTCGGGTTCACCCTCCGAAACGTCGAGATGATCGACCTCGCCGTGTTTGACGGTTCGCGCGATTGCGGCAAGAACGCCATTCACGAATCGACCGGAGTCATCGGTAGAGAATCCTTTGGCCAGCCGCACGGCTTCGTCCAAAATGACCGCGGTCGGCACGTCGGAATGACGGGTCAGCTCTTCGATCCCGAGACGCAACACCAACCGGTCGATGGTTGGCAACCGTTTGAGCGTCCATCCGGCTTTGAGGTGCGCCGAAATGATGTTGTCGTGTTCTGCTTGATTGGTTTCGACACCGCGAACAAGCTCGATAGCAAATGGGTCCGGGGCCACCGGCAACGAGCCAAGTACCCCCGAAACGGTCAACGATTTGATCTCGGCCTCGTACAACAATTCGAGCGCCCGTTCCCGAGCATTGCGCCGGGCTGGATTTATCACCGTGGCTACTAGACGCGGGTGAGGTAGTCGCCCGAACGGGTGTCCACCTTCACCTTGTCGCCCTGGTTGACGAACAGCGGAACTTGGATGACTTTGCCGGTTTCGAGCGTGGCGGGTTTTTTTGCTCCAGATACCCGATCGCCTTGGATTCCTGGTTCGCACTCAGCCACCACAAGTTCGACTGCAGCCGGAAGTTCGATACCCACAATCTCTTCACCGTAAAAGCGAACCAGCACGTTGTCGTTTTCTTTGAGGTAGTCGGTGGACTCACCCAGCGTGGTGGGAGCAACATCGAGTTGCTCGTAGTTAGCGGTGTCCATGAATACGAAATCGTCGCCCGACTTGTAGAGAAACTGCATTTCCCGATTGTCGATAATCGCTTGTTCCATCTTTTCGCCCG
>JANMEI010000719.1:0-1217 GCA_031376865.1 Acidimicrobiia bacterium
GGACCGATGTGCGTCACTTGGATAGCGTGCAATCCCTAGCCGATACCGCACTCGCCGCATTTGGCCAAGTCAACGTGCTTTGCAACAACGCAGGGGTTGCCAGCAAGTTCCTCGGTGGTCAGATCGACGTCGCCGACTGGCAGTGGGTGATGGACGTCAATTTTTGGGGAGTGGTCTACGGCCACAAAGTATTTCTGCCTCACCTGATGGAACACGGCGATGGGCATATCGTCAACACCGCCAGCATGGCCGGGCACTTCCCGTCTCATAGCCCCTACGGAGCCAGCAAATGGGCCGTGGTGGGGATTACGGAAGGACTGTTTCATATGTTGGCAGACATGAAATCGACCGTTGGCGTGTCGTGCTTGTGTCCCGGATGGGTTAACACCAGCATTGCCGACAGCGTCGACCGCCGACCCGAAGACGTTGCTCCGGGAGTCCAGTTGGAGGATTCACCGCAAGATGAAGCCCGATACGCGTTCGTGAAAGAACTGGTTCGAAACGGTCTGTCGCCAGACTTCGTGGCCGACCAAGTGCACGACGCGGTGTTGGCGAAGCAGTTTTGGATTCTGACCCACCCCGAGATGGTGGCATCACTCCCGGCGCGCTATGACTCGATTTTGCAGGGAAGAAATCCACCTCGCACGATGATCTGAGGCGATTGGCTAGCTGTCGATTGGTTAACTGTCGATGGCTTAACTGTCGATGGTGACGTGACGAGCCGCAGGGCCGCGGTCGCCTTGGATCAACTCGAAGCGAACTTCATCGCCGTGTTCGGGTTGGATACCTTCGTGCACATCGCGAATATGGAAGAACACGTCTTGCTCCGTATTGGGCACTTCGATGAAGCCGAATTGCTCTCGAGTCCGAAAGAGTTTCACCACGCCATGGGTGGTTTGGGAATCAACGCAGGCCGTCCCGTCGCACAGCTCTTCGGTTCGGTTTTCGGGCCGGCCCGCAGGGCGAGGGGGCCTACCGGAACCGGACACCACGGTGATGTGATCGGCCACCACGCGAAGTTCTTCGAACTCGCCCATGTCGTCTTTGCCAATCCGCTGTTCCAACCTGCCATGCACCGTGACGATGTCGCCGAGGTTCACTTTGGATTCGGCATGGCTGGCTGTATCGCCGAAACAATGCACTTCAATTCGGTCGGGTTTGTCTGGCCGCCGATCACCGGTCACGTCGAGTTTGACGACGACGCGCTCACGACCGCT
>JANMEI010000724.1:0-6592 GCA_031376865.1 Acidimicrobiia bacterium
AGATGGTGATGCAAGGAAGGTTTTGAGCGAACTGGTCGAGCAACGGAATGAACGGCTCGTGGGCTGGGTCGAAGGTCGCCCGCGCTTCCTGCCAGTTGCCGTCGAGGTTGAACTGCCGAACCTGGTTGAGGACAGCCTCAGCTGTTGCTTGGTCGCGGGGATCACTGGGCCAGTCGAACTGGTCGCCGTCGAGGTCGGGATCGGCTTTCAGTGCAGCGATCTGTTGGGAGATCTGATGGCAGTGCTCGCGACCGAGTTGGTTCCAGCGGTTGCTCAGTTCGCGTATCGACGGAGCAGGCTGAGCACTGTTCGGTTGGGCGTTGTCAAAATTCTCGGAAACCATTCCACAACCTAGCAATCCACTTTGGTTGAGCGGTGGCGCTAACCGGTGATGATGGATTGGATTTGTTTGACGGGCACCGGGTAAGTGGTTTGCGTTTGTAGCTGGGTAGTTTGTGGGAAGAATGGAACGTTGGTCACGATGGTGGCGGTCCAGTGGCTGGTGATGGTGACTGGGAGTTTTCCGCTGGGTGGTTTGGTGTTGACTACGAGCGAGCAGTTTTGGGCGTCGAGGATTTTGCGGCCGGGGTTGGTTCGTGCAGATGCGTCGTTGGTGGTGCATTCGCCGCTGGTGGTTTGTCCGTCGGTGAAGGTGTAGTTGTTGGGTTCGATGAGAACGGTGGCGTACCAGTATCCGTTGCCCCATTCGTAGTTGCCGTCTTTGTCTTCGAAGGTGCTATTTGCTAAGTTCACATATAGTCGTTTGCCGACGATGGCTGCGATGTTGTTGCCTTTGTCGACGGGTGGGGCGAAGAGTGGATCGGGTGCTGGGATTGAGCGCCAGAGTGAGATGTAGAGCTCGTCAAGGCTGGGTGGTGTTGGTGGCACGAAGGGTGGAGGGGTGCCTTCGGGGCATCGTTGGTAGCAGACGAATTGCAGTGTCCAGCCGGTGTTGGGGTTGCATTGGTAGGGGAAGTACATGCCGATGCCTTGTTCGCCGGCGTCGATGTAGTTGCCGTTGGGGCTGAGTTGGCCGGGGTCTGGGCACGGGTTTGTTTTGGTGAGGAGTGCTTTCCGTTTCGCTGATGGTGGCTTGCTTGCCGGTGTCCCCGGAGTGCCAGTACTCACGGTGCCAGCGCCCCCAACCGTGTCTTTTACGTCGGGTGCGTCACCGGCGTAGCTCGGCGAAGCCGATCCCAGAAGCACTGCTGTTAGAAGGCTGACGAACAGTCTCCTTCGGCATCGATAGTGCGAGTGATGACCCATGAATCACCTCGCCTTCGTAGCTCGTGTTGGAGTTTGGCGACGAGCAACGTTCCATCGGCCAGGACGTCGTCAGACTTGTCCGGGGTGCCATTGCCTTCCCAAACTTGCAGGTCATTGCGTTCGCACGACGTTGACACGGCAGTATCTCCGGTGATCGTTGTTTCGATAACAACGGTTTCGAGAATCGTTCCTGGCAAGATGTATCTTGTGCTCAGTTTGCGCTTTTGAAGCGCTTGTACGGCGTTCTCCAACTTTCTGCCTTCTATGAGTCCGTCGTAGACCTTGATGTCGAAAGTGCGGTTGACTTTTTCGTTCCAGTCGACTCGGTTAAATTCGCCGATGACGTACTCGATCTTGAGTTCGTCTTCGGATTTGAGTGACGCTGGGAGAGTTGTTGCTTCGGAGATCGTCGTGGCTGGGATTGTCGTGCTCGCTGCCGTCGTGGCAGGGGTCGTTGTGGTGGCAAGCGGTTCGGTGGTGGGCGGGGCGGTTCGGAGTTCCTGCACGCCGACGGGTTCCGTTGATGGCGAGGAACAAGCCCCCAGGAAGATAAGCCCGGTCAGTCCGATGGCGCTGGTCAGTCGTTGCCGCATGGATACCTGTTTAACAATGCACTTCACGTCGCACAACCCCTAAATGAGTTCATATGACACGCCGAGGTGCTGGCCGAACGGGTGTCAGTTCGCCGAAAAGTTGATGTAACTGATCGCCAAATCGTACGTGCACATCGGGTTGGTGCTCCCCGGGCAACGATTCGTCGGTCAACACGATGGCCTCGGCATCGCAGCCAAATCGGCCGATCCCTTCAGCGGGCACATACCAGCAATGGCGGCTGGCAGGGTAGGGGTCGCTCGTCCACAATTCGCGTGCGGATTTGATCAGATGGCCCAAACGAGAGAACCCGGTCGAGTCACCCGATGCCGGCGCCACGAACACGTCGGACCTTGTTGGCGCGCTGACGAACCAGCCGCGCGAAGTATTCGGGACGATACGCTCGGGAAATAGAATCCGATTGTGTGTGAACATAGAATGTCCTGACTCCCAAAACGTGCCGAATCGACGCGCTCGGGTGTCTGGTGTGATTTGCTCGGCGTTGTTTCGAGCGATCTCGAATGCTTCGTCTTCGTCAATTCCCCAACGTTGTAAATGGTCGGCGATCACACCGTGCCCGGCGCCGGGGCGCTGGAGATACAGATTCCATCTTGCGCCGGGCATTGCGGGTCGAAACAGCACGAGTGCTGCGATCTCGTCCAGTGCGCAAAGTACGGATGGCTTCTCGGCAGGTTCCGCTCTCTCAGTTGGAAGCTCGTCATTGTCGCCATCAGAAACGTTCCAGCCGTTGACGCTCGTGTCGTCGACCAGGCGAAGGCGGAGGCTTGCCCGAACGACATCTGCACCGATTGCCAGGGGATCTTCCATGAACGCCAACAATTTGGTCGTCTGGGCAAAGTCATCGATGTAGCTCGGCCATTTGGCGTGGCGCTGAGTGAGGCATCGGCCGACGATGTTGGCAATATTGACCAAGCGGCCCGCTTCGTCAGTGAAGAAGGGTCCGGGGCCTTCAAGGCGGATGCCTTCGGCGGCCAGTCGTTCGTCGAGCATGTTGCGGATTTTGGCTAGCGCTACTTGCGGAGTGGTCGCCGGCCAGCCAGCGACAGGATCGGATAGGAAAACATGAAACATCATGAAAGCTATTTATAGTCCCGAAGAAACAGTGATGTCAACCGGCGGATGGCTCACCCGACGCAACACACAGGTCGCAGCAAGGGAACACACAGTTCGGTTCTCGACCTTTTTTTTTAGGGCCATCAGGTCAACTACGCGCGCGGATCAGTCATCTGTGCGTTGCGTGTCAACCGATGTCGAGCAAATCGCCGATCACGGAGCGAATCTGCGCAAGGAGAACTGCACCTACGTTGCCAATCGTCTCGTCGACAATTTGGGACGAGTCAATGACGGTGCAGAGGTGGCACTGAGCAACAGAATCGGCGGCCAAACCAACGGTGTCTAGGTAGACGTCAGAGATCCATGCACGCCCCACATTGGTGGTGACGGGCACAACGTGGAGTGTTTTTCGGAAGTTTGCCAAGATTGGATCGGCGGTGACAACAATGGCCGGTCGCAACTTGGCGGGTGTACTCCCGGTTGGGATTCCGAAGTCAACAATAAGAATGTCACCCGATCGCACGTTGCACCGCTGCGGTTGTTCCTTGGATCCAGGCCGTATCGTCGGCGTTGGTGTCTCGAGATGCCAATTCGATCCCGAGTTGGCGCTGGCGTTCGGCCTTCAGCAGCTTCCTTAACGCCTCATCGAGTGTGACGGCATCCCGGTCGGCGAGTGCTTTGAGTTCTGCATGCGTTGCGGTAGATACCTTGATGGTAGTTACAGTTGTCATACCAATAAACCTACCATTGGTAGGCATTGGCTGGGGTTCCAGGGTGGGTGGTAGGTTGGGGGTGCAGAAATGTACGGGGGTGCCTGGTTTCGACCTTGGTAGTCAATGCATGAGAAGCGAGCCGTGGTCTCCGGATCCACGTTAAAGAGTCGGAACAAAAACACAAACGCCAACGACAACGTTGCGCTTGCAGCCTAAATAACTGCAATGTCGGTCTGATCTCGGTTCCTCGGGTCAGTCGCCGGCACTATCTAGAGGGACTTACTCGGTCGCAGTGCTTGCGGGTGATCGAGGACATTAAGTGAGCTGGGACCCCTCGGCGTTGCCGGTGTCAAAGAGGGGTCTGAGACAACTCCACCGGCTGCGCTCGGAGAAGGCCTGTTGCGAAGCTGAGGGACGGGGGTTCGATTCCCCCCACCTCCACGTTGTTTTTGAAGCATTTCCCCTGGTCAGAGAGGGTGTGGTTCTCTAGTCAGGGCGTCAGAGGGCGTATTTAGGGCGTGTCAAACGCCCGTTTCGCGCAGGTGTTGTGACAAGAAGGTCACGTTGAACTGGTGAAATGTCGTTCCACCCGTTTGAGGACGGGGGAATAGCACCCGCGTCCACTTGAGGATAAGTGTAGCCAGACCCATCACATCTGGCTACACTTAGCAACATGGCCAGCCTTTCCGACGAGCGGATCCCCTCCGTCTTCACGCTCGCTGAGGCCCGAGCCCTGGGCCTCAGCGAGCGACAGGTGTATACCTGGCGAGACAACGGCGACATTGAAGTTCTTGGCCAAGGGATCTTTGTGAGACCCGGCATCGACATGGACCACGACCTTGTCGAAATCAGTGTGCGAGCCCCTCGGGCAACGTTGTGCCTCACCTCCGCCCTTGCGCGTCATCAACTCGTTGATGACGTTCCCGCTGTGATCGATGTAGCGCTCCCCAGAGAGCAGCGTCAGCCTCGGACCAGCGCGCCTGCGCGATGGCACCGCTTCGACGCATCGACCTTCTCCATCGACCGTACTGAGGTTGACGTTGGTGGTGGACGAACACTCGGTCTTTACGGTCCGAGGCGTTGCATCATCGACGCGTTTCGGCTCCGACACCTCTATGGCAACGATCAAGCTGTCGGGGCGTTGAGACGCTGGCTCAAGCTGAGGGGCTCACAACCCGTTGAACTCCTCATGCTCGCAGAATCGTTCCCCGTGGTCGAGCGGCCCCTTCGTGAAGCGCTAGAGATCTTGCTGTGAGCGCCCCAACTCGCCAAACGACTGCTGGGCGCGCATACCTCAACCTGCGAAACCTTGCCAAGAAGTCTGGGCGCCCGACAGAGGAACTCCTTGTTCTCTATGCGCTTGAAGGCTTTCTCGACCGTCTCTCTCGGTCCTCGCATCGAGATCAGTTCGTACTCAAGGGCGGCGTTCTCCTCGCGGCCTACGACTCCCGCAGGGCAACTCGCGATATCGATTTCGCTGCAAGAGCCATCGACAACGATGCCGAGGTGGTGATGTCACTTGTCGCCGAGATCATGAGCGAATCTGTTGACGACGGAATCGTCTTTGTAACTGAAACACTAAGTGCACAGATTATCCGTGAAGACGGCGAATACGCTGGCGTCCGGTTAACTGCCTCGGCTTCGCTGTCGACTGCCACCTTGTATTTCCATTTGGACATCAACATCGGGGATCTGATCTGGCCGGGGCCATCTATGGTTTCGCTTCCGCGTTTGCTCGGTGCCGAACCAATCCGAATTCTCGGCTACCCGATCACGATGATCCTTGCTGAAAAGATCGTCACAGCAATGCAACGCGGTACGGCAAATACTCGATGGCGTGACTTCGTCGACATAAGCGCCTTACTGGGAACCGACGACTACGACGAAGCCGAATTGCGTACAGCAATCGAACTCGTCGCACAAGACGGAGAAGCTACGATCCGTCCGCTCGCCGAGACTCTTGCTGGCTACCCTGAACTGGCCCAAAGCCGCTGGGCAGCATGGCGACGCAACCAACGCCTCGAATCCACAACACCGGAATCGCTCAGTTCCCTCATGAAGCCAATCATCGAAACGGTGGAGCGGTTGCTCTCTTGAGCATCGCACGCCGGATTTGTTCCTGCAGCGAATCTGTCACACGCTTCTGCGAAGATTGTCGGCAATGAAGTTCGACGCGCCTTCCCTCGAGGAACTCCGCTCCACGAACCCAGCGTGGCGCCTTCTACACTACGAACGCGCTCCGCTGGCGATTCGGCAAGTAGGGCAGCTGCCCGACGTGTTCGATGGTCGAAACGCCGTTCTAGCGAACCACGCTGCAGAAGTTCCACACTTCTGGACCACTGATTTGACGATTGTCCTTGACTCGCCGTGGTCACGCCGATTCCTGCGCCAATTTGCTTGTGGCCATTTTCACTTTGGGCTTGTTCTGGGCCTCGGAGGCACTTGCACTGTCCAGACATGGGGGGTTTGCATTTGCGGTTTGTTTGCCGTTGTTTTCATCTCAAGCCCAGTGCGGCACACGCCGGCGGCTTTTGTAGCCGACCTAGGGATCAAGCAGACGGAGCCGGCGAGCGTTCACCGGAATCGAGAGTCGAGCTCGGAAACGATGACGCAACCGAAGTGCCCGAAATGTGGCAACCAATGGTTCAACGCACGTCTGCCCGCGGCGCCAATTCTGGTGACAGGTTTTGGGGTTGTAGGTCGTTTCCTAACTGTCGTGGAACCCGGAGCATTTAGGAGTGTGGCCTGAACGGGACTCAAACCTCAGATTGTCTAACGATAAAGGTATGTGCGCAGCGCAACACGAACAATGTGGCTTGCGGTGGTGTGGTCCGATTCTGCTCGTTGCTCTAGTGCGTTTCTCAACTCGGGGTCGAGTCGAACCGGAAACACCTCGGCAGCAGCACCATTGATCGAAGGTCGCCCAGGACGCCGCTTCAACGCCGAAA
>JANMEI010000737.1:0-4334 GCA_031376865.1 Acidimicrobiia bacterium
GACCACCACCTTGCCGGCGTTCGACAATCCTGAAGCAGTGCTCGCCGGTTTGGGCGCTCACGGATACTTGGCCGATGAAGGTTTGGCCACGGTGGTGTTTTTGGCAATGGCGCTTCGTCGGCCATTGCTGTTGGAGGGCGAAGCCGGTGTGGGCAAAACCGAAGTGGCCAAAGTGCTGTCCCGCATGACCGGCGCAGAGCTCCTTCGTTTGCAGTGTTACGAAGGCATCGACGCATCGCAGGCCCTGTACGAGTGGGACTATGCCCGTCAACTGTTGCATTTACGTGCCGCCGAAGTTGGTGGCGCGGGCGCCGCGAGTGAAGCAGAGAGCGAGTTGTATTCATCGAAGTACCTCGTGCGTCGCCCGCTGTTGCAGGCCATCGATCACGGCGACGGACCGCCGCCGGTGTTGTTGATCGACGAAGTGGATCGCGCCGATGACGAGTTCGAAGCGTTTTTGCTCGAGGTGCTATCGGATTATTCGGTGACGATTCCCGAGTTAGGCAAGTTCAGTACCGACACTCCGCCGTTGGTGATTCTCACGTCGAACCGCACTCGCGACGTGCACGACGCATTGAAGCGACGGTGCTTGTATCACTGGGTTGAGCATCCCGGTTTTGAACGTGAAGTGGAAATCGTACGGCTCAAAGCACCTGGCGTCAGTGCTGAGTTAGCCCGACAGGTAGCTGGTGCCGTGGAACAGATGCGGTCAATGGAGTTATACAAACCACCCGGTGTTGCCGAGTCCATCGACTGGGCGTTGTCTATTGCGGCTCTCGGACGTAGCCAGCTTGACGAACGCACTATCGAAGCAACGTTGGGCACCGTCCTCAAATACCGCGAAGACGCTGACCGGGTGAAGCAGGCGGGTGTTGCCGAGATGATGCGCACAGCGGTGTTACGTGCCACTACCTGACGACCCTGAGTCGAACGACCCGCACCCGCACGATCCTCACTCGCACGATCCTCGCTCGCACGTGGCGCTCGTCGCTCCAGGAGCCATCGCGCCGGTTTCTGGTCAGCGCCCCGGTGGCCCGACCATGGCCACGCTGCGGATGCTCAACGCCGGATTGCGACAGTTTCCCACGATCCCGGCCAATGCGCCCTTTACAGGTGTCGACCGAATGGCTGTCAGTTTCACTCGCCTGTTGCGAGCATCTGGAGTATCACTGCCTCCTGGAACCACAGTGACGTTTGCCGAGGCACTGGTCACCGTTGGTATGGCGAAGCGATTGTCGGTGTATTGGGCCGGCCGTGCAACATTGATCCGAAAGCCAGAAGATATAGCTACATACGATCGAGTATTTTCTGCGTTTTGGGATGGTCATGTAACGGCCAACGGAACGCCCGCTATTGAAGAACACCTCTCGATGGCGTTCGATGATTTGCCCGACGATGCCAGCGAAGATGACGACGACGGTGACGAAGAACAACCCGATAACGACAGCATTGCCGTTCGCTACTCGCGAGTTGAGCTGCTCCACGAAAAGGATTTTGCCGCATACACCCACGACGACTTTGCCGAAGCCCAGCGAGTCATAGCGGCGTTGCATTTCGTAGGCTCGCCACGGAAGTCGAGGCGGCAACGACGCAGCGCTGGAAACAGAACCACCCGCCGCCCTGATATTCGACGCACTGTGCGACACGCGTTGCGCACCGACGGTACGCCGATCCGACGCGCGTACACCGAGTCGGCGAAGCGTCCGCGCAAGTTGGTGATGTTGCTCGATGTCAGTGGGTCAATGGAGTCCTATGCGCGCGCACTACTTCGATTTGGGCAAGCCGCGGTAATCGGGCGCGGTCGTGTGGAAGTGTTTGCGCTCGGGACGCGACTCACCCGACTCACTCGCGAACTCAATAGCCGTAACCCCGATCAGGCTTTGGAACGCGCCGCGGCTCGAGTCCTTGATTGGTCCGGTGGCACTCGACTGGGCGACGGATTGCGCGAGTTCAATGACCGCTGGGCGATTCGGGGAATGGCTCGTGGGGCCATTGTTGTTGTGTTGTCTGACGGATGGGACCGGGGCGAGCCAGGAGTACTGGGCGAGCAAATGGAACGATTGCACCGTGTCACGTTCCGGTTGATTTGGGTGAACCCGCTGAAAGCGGCGCCAGGGTTTGCTCCGCTCGCCCGTGGCATGGCGGCCGCTCTTCCTCATTGCGACGAGTTCATTGAGGGACATTCGCTTGGCTCGCTCACTGAACTCGCTCGGATCGTTGCTCGTTGATTGCCTCAAATTGTTCGATCTACAACTGTCACGGGCACCCAGTAAAGTTTCATCAGGATGCGGGCGACATATTGCGTGCTAAGTGCCAATACTTGATGCATGCCAGGAATTTTGCGTCGAAGTCGTCTCGTTGCCGTGGCCGCAGTAGCTGTCAGTTTGGGCTTATTGACCACGGTCACGCCAGCAGAAGCCAAGCGATCTGCGTCAACTGGTGTCACTCATCAGACCGGTCGTTACATCGTCCGATATTCAGGGAGCAAGCTCGCAGCGGCGCAAGCAATAGTGGCCGTCGGCGGCAAGGTGAAGCAGGAGTTCACGCTGATCCCAGCAACTGCCGCCGAGCTGTCGCCGTCTAGCGTTCAGGCGCTACTCCAACGCCCTGGTATCGAAGGGGTGGTCCCTGATTCGGTTGCGGTTCCAACCCAAGTCAAAGAGTTGGGGTTCGATTCTGGCAAAGACAAAGGTTCTCCTCGCTTCATCGCGAAGTCCATCGGCGCCGACAAACTATGGTCGGCCGGTCTCACCGGTGCTGGCGTCGACGTCGCTGTGATCGACACCGGGGTCAACCCGGTCAAAGGATTGCAGGGTCGGGTCATCGACGGTCCCGATATCTCACTTGATGCTGCCGTCCTCCCGGCGGCATCAAAAGCACGTGATCTCAACGGACACGGCACCCACATGGCCGGCATCATCGCTGGACGCGATCCGGAAATCATGGGCAACTATGGCAAAGCCAAAGAGTTCATTGGAATTGCGCCCGATGCCCGCATCGTCAACGTCAAGGTGGGTGCTGAAAGCGGTGCAGTCGACGTCACCCAGGTGATCAGTGCGTTGGAGTGGGTTGTTCTTAACAAAAACTCCAATGGCTTGAATATCAAAGTGGTCAACCTCAGTTACGGTTCACCGAGCACGCTGCAGTACTGGGAGGACCCGCTTGCCGCCGCTGCGGAAGCTGCGTGGCGGGCAGGGATCGTCGTGGTCGCCGCTGCTGGCAACGATGGGTCAACCAACAACGTGATGTCCCCAGCAAGCAATCCAAACATCATCGCGGTTGGTGCAACCGACAAGAAGCAGGGTGTCACTACCTTCACCAACTCTGGAGGAATTCGCAACCCCGATCTGTGGGCATCAGGAACCAGCGTGGTGAGTTTGAGTGCTTCGCCCACCAGCAACGTCGAGCGAACCGGTCGGCCAGTTCATGCCGGTCCTCGTTTCATCCGGGGGACGGGCTCGTCGCAAGCAACGGCTGCCGTCTCGGGCGCGGTGGCTCTGTTGGCTCAGGCGTATCCAACTGCAACGCCCGATCAGATTCGTATTGCGCTGATTCGTTCCAATTCGAAAGATCCGTCGCGTATTGGAGAGCTGGGTGGCGTTGGCGAAATCGGAAGTTTCGTCAACCTCGAGCGTGCGGTCAACCTCGTCCCGGTGACCACCGAAGCCGACACGTTGATTCGCACCTTTGTCGGGAAGTTCAACGCACCTGCGGGGCGTCGCGGACACGGATCATTGGCTCGGACGCGTGGAGCAAACGCGGTGCAAGCAAACTCCGGGCAATTGTTGAGCGCTGAAACGGACTGGATGGGCAACAGCTGGTCCGGCGACTCGTGGTCGGGCAATAGTTGGTCTGGTAACTCGTGGTCTGGTAACAGTTGGTCCGGTAATTCGTGGTCAGGTAACAGTTGGTCTGGCAATTCGTGGTCAGGTAACACCTGGTCTGGCAACACATGGTCCGGGGTGAGCTGGTCTCGCAATAGTTGGACCGGAACCGTCTGGGCACACTACGGCTGGGAGTAAGTCGATGAAAGCGACGACCCGTCGCGTGCTGGCCATCGCTGCTGCCTGGTGTGCGGTGTCGGTTGCACTTGGGATCATTGAACTCAGGCTGGGTTCGACCGTCAAACTCTCGCTTGCCATGAGCGGCATTGGCCTGGGCGCAGCTGTTTTTGCGCTGACGCTCAAGCCGTTAAACGTTGAAGCAGGCACGGGAGGCATCTTTATCGACGTCAGCGAGTTGGCATTGATCGTTGCGTTGTTTGCCGTACCTCGACGCGAGGCAATCGTTGGGTCAGTGATCGGTCTGAGCCTCGGCGTTGGCATTCGCCAACG
>JANMEI010000368.1:0-5797 GCA_031376865.1 Acidimicrobiia bacterium
CGTTTCGACCGCTTCAGTCAACCATTCGGGGGGTTGCAGGCCATCGGGAGTGCACAAGGCAAATGTTTGGCCAGCTGCGGAGGGTGCGGTGAGCCCGAGCAAGGGATGGAGTCCAACGGTTGCCTGTTGCTTCCATGCCAACTGGGCTCGTTGCCGATCGTGAGAGGTATCGACAATCACCGACGACGGTGCCAGGAGCGGAGTGATCCACGCAACAACTGCGTCGAGATAGGTCAAGGGGACGGCAGCCACGATGCAGGCATCGGAAAGTGCACCAACCACGGACGCTGCGTTGGTCGGATCAGCAAGATGGATCAGCGAAGTAGGTGATGTGTACTTATGCTCCAAGCGGGTAATGCCGTCGGCTGAATCAATCAACGTGACGCGATCCCATGCAAGCGCTGACAGCACATGATCGCCTAACCAGCGGCCAATGCCACCTGCGGCACCAACCACCACGAGGTGGGCAGGACGGTTGCTCATCGAACTGAAGTCACCCGCGCACTCAACCGAGCGCGGCGATCGTCTCGGCTTGGGTGGGTGGATCAGCGCCAGCGCGAGTGCAGGTGATGGCCGCAGCAGTCGCTGCGTATCGGAGCGCATGCTCCCACGTTGCACCATCGTAAGTGAACAGATCTTCAGGGCTTTGTAGCCCGTGATCGATCAGAAACGACAGCAGCGAACCAGCCAACGTGTCGCCTGCGCCAACCGTATCGACTACCTCGACCTGGGGAGCCGTAACCTCTATTGCATCGTGGCCTGGCAGGCCAAACAACACAGCCCCGTCGTCGCCGAGGGTCAAAATGACCAATCGTCCCGGAGCCAACAAACCACGAGCAGCGCTCCGTGCGTCGACACCTGGATACACAAACTCAAGATCTTGGTCAGACGCCTTGATGATGTGCGCAAGCGGTGCGAAACGTTCCAACGTTGATCGCCACAGCGCAACGTCTCCGTTGAGTTTCGGGCGGATCGTCGGGTCAAGCAGCACCACTGCTCGGTCTCGATGCGCGCTTATTACTTCGTAACTAGTTTGGGCGGTGACCGGTGAAATGCAACTCATCATCGACACCTGCATGGCGCGTAACGACATTGGCAACTGTGGTCGAGGCTGAGGGTCCCACAATGTGTCAGCTGACCCTGCTCCACGAAAACTAAACACCGCCCCGCTGGGTGACGTTGTCACGATGGCCATGGCACACGGTGCATCGGAAAACTCGGACCACTCGGTTGAGACGCCATTGGCTGCCAGCCAACGAACAATTTCGCTACCGAACTGATCAGTAGAGAATTGGGTCAGTGCCGCAACTGATTGTCCCTGGCGAGCTGCTGCGACGCCGGTATTGAGCGGTGAACCGCCGGGGTGGCCGTGTAACTCAAGTGGGGCATCGGCAGTGGAGGTGAAATCCAACACGACTTCGCCCAATACGGCAATGGTGGGATTGGCGGCCAGGTTCGAGGCATCGATGCCATCGACTGAAGCGGGACGTTGGTTCACTCGTTTACTTTTGCACGCAACGGCGCCGATGTCCGGCGCGCAATCAACTCGGTGGGCATCACTTCGTGGGGAACGTCGAGAAAATCGGCACGGGAGCGGAGGCTTCCGGTCTTGGCGTTTATCGTGCGCAGCAGAAACTCGCCAGCCAAACGACCGGACGCAACGACGGGCTGACTGACGGTGGTGAGTTCCATCACTTCGGCCAGTTCGTGACCATCAAACCCGACGATGGAGATGTCTTCAGCCACCTGAAGCCCATGGTCGCGCACCGATTTGATCGCCCCCATCGCCATCTCGTCTGACATGGCAAACACCGCCGATGGGCGTTTTCTCGCCGCGAGGAGTTGGGTCATGGCTCGGTGTCCTCCCTCGACGGTAAATCGGCCAGAGGCCTGCAAATCGGCACGCGGTTCGATGCCGGCCTGGGTGAGCGCTTTGGCCCACCCTGCTTGACGGTCGGAAGGAACCGAAAAAGGGAGCGGACCTGGGGTGTCGCCGATCACGCCGATATCGCGATGGCCGAGGTTGATCAGATGCTGCACGGCAATCTCTGCACCCATTTTGTTGTCAACCGTGACGGACGGAAAGTCGTCGTAACGATCACCGACAGACACCACGGTCGTTCCCGCCTGACGGACGGCGTCAAGTTCAGCCGGATCCAATCGGAGGTCGACCAGCACCAACCCATCGACCCGTTTGTCGAGGACACCCCACTCGTGCACAAACCGTGACCGTTCTTCGCCTGACCCGACCCCGAACAGCAACAGGTCATAGCCAGCGGCGGCGAACGCATCGCGGGCCCCGCTCACCACTTGGGAGAAGTACCAGCGGCCAAGCAGCGGCACCGCCATCCCCACCGCGTGCGTCCGGCCCGCAGCAAGGCGGCTGGCATGGGGGTCTGGCCGGTAATTCAACGATTTAGCCACCGCCAACACGCGATCACGAGTGCCAACGGCAACATTAGGCATGCCCCGCAGTGCCCGGCTGACCGTGGCCATGGATACCCCGGCTTGGAGCGCGACGTCTTCGATGGTGGCCGATGTTGGGTGTTGTGATCGAGTCATAGCTGCTCCTTCCTTATGTTTGGTTTGTCACGAATTGCAAACCAGTGCAATCGTTTACATGTCAGCTGTTACATTCTGGCAGTCATTCCCATGCGGTCAATTCCACCGGCAGGCCAGACTCCACCGCTCGACGGGCGGGCGCTCCTCGACAGAGCACAGGAAGTTCTGGATCCTGATTTGAAAGCGCTATCAGACGTCGAACGACGTTTGTTCTGGCAGCGCGCCGAGACGCAGATCCCTCAGCTCCGCGGGGTGTTGCGGGCCCTCTACGGATCATTTGACCTTGACGCCATGGTCATCGAAGCGCTTCGGGTGGCCGCAGCGACCGCAGATGGTCGGCCAGCCGCGTTGCGCGAGCTCGACCAGATCCGCGTCGCCCAACCCGATTGGTTCCAACGGCCCGACATGATTGGGTACGTTGCTTACACCGACCGATTTGGCGACACGATCAGCGGGGTTGGTCAGCGCATCGACTATTTGCAAGAGCTGGGCGTGAAGTACTTCCACCTCATGTCGGTGATTCGGCCCCGAGATGGCGCTAACGACGGGGGTTTCGCCGTCCTTGACTATTGCGATGTCGACCCGAAGTTGGGCACCTTGGATGACCTGCGGTCGTTGGCCACCGAACTTCGAGATGCCGGTATCAGTCTGTGCGTCGATTTCGTCATGAACCACACTGCCGCAGAGCACGAGTGGGCGCTCAAGGCCCAAGCGGGCGACCAGCGCTACCTCGACTATTACCTCACGTACCCAGACCGCACCATGCCCGACACCTGGGAACAGTCCCTTCCGGAGGTGTTTCCCGAGATTGCCCCAGGAAACTTCACGTGGTGCGAACCGTTGCAACGCTGGGTGTGGACCACATTCAACGACTACCAATGGGACCTCAACTACGCCAATCCCAATTTGCTGCTCGAAATGGCCAACATCATGGGGTTCCTGGCCAACGTTGGTGTCGAGATTCTTCGCCTCGACGCCGTTGCCTTTACCTGGAAACGGATCGGCACGGACTGCCAAAATCAGCCAGAGGCGCATCTGATCGCACAGGCTCTCCGTTGCATCCTGGCGATCGGCGCACCGGCCACGATTTGCAAGGCCGAAGCCATCGTGGGGCCAGATCAATTGGTTCCCTACCTCGGCACGCACCACGTAGACGGCGTGCGTGTCGAGCGCCAAGAATGCGAACTCGCCTATCACAATCAGTTGATGGTGATGCTGTGGAGTTCGGTTGCTACTCGCAAGGCCGACCTGATCACCCATGCGCACATGCGAATGCAATCTGCGCCCGCGTCAACTGCTTGGTGTACGTACGTTCGATGCCATGACGACATTGGATGGGCCATCACCGACCAGGACGCCGGATCAGCAATGATTGGGGGAGCATCTCATCGGCAATTCCTCGCTCAGTTCTATCGAGGAGAGTTTCCCGGCAGCTTTGCTCGGGGCGTTGCGTTCTCCACCAACGAGGAAACCGGCGATCAACGAACGTGTGGTTCGGCAGCAGCATTGTGCGGGATTGACGATGGTCGTGTGCGCGCAGGGTCGAATGGTGAACGAAGTGAATCCGATGGGCCCGAGCCAGGTGTCGCAGCTGATGATGCTGCTGTCGATCTTGGAATTCGACGTCTGCTGATGATGTACGGCGTCATCCTCGGTTTTGGGGGCATTCCCTTGCTGTACATGGGAGACGAGTTGGGTCTCAGCAACGACGAGACCTACCTCACCGTTGCGGAACACGCAGATGACAGCCGTTGGATTCATCGACCAGAAATGCCATGGGCCGGTGCTGCTGCTCGCCGCCACGACGCCACAACGGTTGAAGGTCGGGTGTTTGCAGGCTTTCAACGATTGATTCGGGCCAGATCTTCGCTGGCCGCGATTCATGCTTCGGGTTCAATCCAATGGTTTTGGACCGGACACCCGTCCGTGCTCGGTTTCGTTCGTCGCCATCCGGTGAAGGGTGCGGTGATGGTGTTGGCCAACGTCAGCGATCAGCCTGCAATGATCGATCCTGATGTCCCGCAACGGATGAGCTTCATTCGGCCCGATGATCGGTTGGCCCCAGGAACCTTGGTGTCCAATGGAGCGCTGCGTCTCGAACCACTGGCGGTCCGTTGGATTGCTGACGCAGCCTTAGACGACGTCACGCCCACGGTGTAGTTAGCTCGGCCGTGCGAGCTGTGCCTGCAGCTCACTTACGATTGACGTGGTGCGTTCGGACTGTTGCCACCGCAACGCAATCCCCTCATGATCCACCATCCCGCAAGCCGTCGCAGGTTGGCCCAGGTTGGCTTCACCGATGTCGGCCAACTGCTGGGGTGTTAACGGGCCCTCATCGTCAAAGGCAACAAACACCTCCAGCCCTTCCCACAGTGCGGCAAAGTCAACCTCCGGTGGTTCGTAAGTGGCCAGGCCCAATGCCACCCGGGCCAGCACTTCGTCTGTGCGCATGCCTTTGGGTCGCTCGTACCCACCGACGGGGTGCAACCGGTACTCCAACGTGATGTCGTTTGGGCCGTCAACACGAAGCCAAACCTGTGATCCGTTCACATACGAATCAATCGGTTCCCCGAACCGCTCGTCAAGTGCAACGATGAGTGATGATGAGACGGTCCACAATGCGGTTGCAACCAAAGGGTTGGGGGATGGCTGTGCGGTCGGCATGGCCACGCCAGCGTAGGCGGGCTGCGATGGTGTTCGTGGCGTTGCTGGGCAACTTGCTCACGCCTTTCACCCACACCGTGGCGCGGTCCGCGCCAATCGACATCGCGTGCGCGGCTTCCGTCGCCGAGCCACCTGCTAATCGGCCGCGTTACGCCGTGCAGATGACTGTCAATCCAATTGCAGGAACGGTGACCGGTGAAATGTCGATCACGTTTCAGCCCGATTTGCCGATTGATCGGATGATCGTGAGGCTGTGGCCAAACGGGGGAGCTCGCGACGCCACATCACCCGCCATCGAGGCAAGCAACATTCGAGTGGGAACCAACAGCGCGTCGCTGAAGGCCGTCAGTTCATCGTCCCCGGATCCGACGGTGCTCCGGATCCCGGTAAGTGCCAAACCCGCTGACACCGTGACGACGCAACTCGACTTCACCCTCAAGCTTCGCGGTGAGCGCAACGATCGAATTTCGATCAGCCGAAGCAGCAAAGGCTTCGTAGCCGCTCGCCTGGGTTCGTTTCTTCCCGTACTGCGCCGAGCGCGGGCTGTGGCACCACGTCGACGGCGCGTACG
>JANMEI010000372.1:0-3979 GCA_031376865.1 Acidimicrobiia bacterium
GCGGTCACCACCGACTGGATGGACATGGAACGCCAACGCGGGATCTCTGTCACGAGTGCCGTGTTGCAGTTTGGCTACCGGGACTGCGTACTGAACCTGCTCGACACCCCCGGCCACAAAGACTTCTCGGAAGATACCTACCGAGTGTTGACCGCCGTCGATGCCGTGATCATGGTGCTTGACTCGGCGAAGGGTCTCGAAAGCCAGACCCTCAAATTGTTCGAGGTATGCCGCGCCCGCGAGCTACCGATCATCACGTTTCTGAACAAGCTCGATCGCCCGGGCCGGTCCCCGTTGGAGCTACTCGACGAGATCGAGCAAACACTGGTGCTTCAAGCGGCTCCCGTGACGTGGCCCGTTGGTGAGCCTGGTGATTTTCGGGGCGTCATCGACCGGAGGACCGGGTTGTTCACCAAATTCGAGCGCACCGCGCGAGGCGCGACGATGGCCATCGAGCAGGTTCTCGATCGAGATGCAGCCTTTGCCAGCGAGGGGCATGCATGGTCAGAGGCGCAAGACGAAGTGTCGTTGTTTGACGCAACCGGTCAGACGTATCAGCAAGACGCATTTCGAGCGGGTGTCGCCACTCCGGTGTTCTCCGGGTCCGCGCTCACTAACTTCGGCGTCAGCCATCTGCTCGACGCGGTGGTGGATCTCGTTCCTCCACCGACGCCTCGATTTGACCACGAGGGCAAAGACCGCGAACTCGAACAACCGTGCAGCGGATTTGTCTTCAAAGTGCAGGCCAACATGGACCCGTCACACCGCGACCGCATTGCGTTTGTTCGTCTGTGCTCAGGTCGATTTGAGCGAGGCATGACCCTGTATCGATCAGCCACCGGCAAACCCATCGGCACCAAACACGCCACCACCGTTTTTGGGGCCGACCGAGACACGGTCGAAGAAGCGTTTCCCGGCGACGTGATTGGATTGGTTAACGCCCGAGATCTCCGCATCGGCGACACGTTGTACGAAGCTGATCCGATCAGCTTCCCCCCGATTCCAACCTTCGATCCGGAAGCGTTCATGACTGCACGCCCTGCTGACACCGGTCGATTCAAGCAGTTCCGCTCGGGCCTGGCCCAGCTTGACGAGGAAGGTGTCGTTCAAGTGCTGCGCGATCCCGACCTTGGCGATCAGGCACCGATACTCGCTGCCGTCGGACAATTGCAGTTTGATGTGTTCGCATATCGTCTCGAAAATGAATTTGGTGCGCCCGTCTTGCTGGGAAGCACTCCGTACAACGTTGCCCGCCGCACCGACCAAGAGACCGCCGATGCGCTCCGGGGGCGCTCGGGCATACGTATCCTTAATCGTTCAGATGGATCGCTCATAGCGCTGTTTGACTCGAAGTACTACCTTGAACGACTGATATCCGATCATCCCGAATATCGTTTAGAGCGAATGGTTGCTGGCCTCAACTAATTCGCGTCTGTGGTGAACTCATCAGGCCTTCATCACGACTGTGTGACAGTCACCAAGAAGGCCCATTGCTCATGTTCACCCAATTTGCTGCGTTACTCACCGGCGGATCGCTACTTGCAGTCGTCATCATTGCGATCACCAGTACCAGCGCCTCCGGTCGACAATTCTGGTTGTCCAACCTTGCTCCCGGCGCCCTCGGCGCCGCGGCAGCGGTCGCCATCGTCACCACAGGCGGGTCGTTGTATCTCTCTGAAGTGCTGCACTATCGGCCCTGCCGTTTATGTTGGATTCAACGAGGGTTTGCCTATCCGCTCGCCATTGTGCTTCCGATTGCACTACTCACCGGTCGAAAGGTGCTGCACCCTATTGCGCTTCCAATGGCGATACTCGGTGCCCTCGTCAGCACATACCACGTTGCCTTGGAACACTTCCCAACGCTTGAAGGCAGCGCCACATGCGACCCATCCAATCCGTGTTCTCTGATTTGGGTACGTCACTTTGGCTTCATCACCAT
The DNA here is from genome assembly GCA_031376865.1 of Acidimicrobiia bacterium. Lineage (GTDB taxonomy): Bacteria > Actinomycetota > Acidimicrobiia > Acidimicrobiales > JANYDT01 > JANNBN01. The sequence continues at coordinate 1,940 of JANMEI010000372.1, forward strand.
TCCGGTGATGGCGCTTGCGTCGTTCCTTCTGCACATCACCTTGGCTCTGACAGGATTTCGCGTAGGGTCCGAGCCAACAACTCGCGTAGGGTCAAGTCAAACTATTCGCAAGGAACGCTCATGAACTCGACTCCCAAACCTGGACCGCAAAACAAATCGTTCATCCTGTTTGGCGGAGCTATTGCGTTCATCCTCGCGGCTGGATTGACTGCTGTCTTGATGAGTCGTGGATCGAAAGACACCCCGTCGGCGCAAGGCGAGGGAGTCACGGAAACTCATTCGGTCACCGTCACTGGTTCTTCGCTTCCAGCTGCTCCGGAGACACCGGGAGTTCCCGATCCTGCGGTAGGGCTTGTCGCTCCTACCTTCAGTGGGGTCTCGTTGAGTGGAGCGCCGCAAACAATTGCACCAAAACCCGGTCGCAGGTTGATGGTTGTCGTCGTGGCCCACTGGTGCCCACACTGTCAACGAGAAGTGCCACGGCTGATCGACTGGTCCAAATCAGGAAAGATCCCGGCCGACCTCGACGTGACGTTCTTGTCGACCGCGGTCGAACCGACAGCCGGCAACTACCCGCCCTCGGCGTGGCTCGCTGATCTCCCCTTTCCGGTCATGGTCGATGACACCGACAAGTCCGCACTGATCGCGCTCGGCGGTATGGGGTTTCCGAATCTTCATTTGATTGGACCGGACGGCAAGGTGATTGCCCGCACCAGCGGCGAGTTGGAACTGGCCGCGCTGGAGCAGTTCGCCGCCCAAACCTAACTGAACCATCGTCATTGGCGCGAGCAAACCAACCTCGCGTATGGTCACTTCACCATGCATGGCCACAGTACGCCTCGGCTCGTCAAACAAGAGGTGTGGCTGGTGCTCGGAATGTCGCTGCTACCTTCGGCTGCTTACGCATTGGTAGCGCTCGCCGAACGACCGGTTGCCAACACCACGGTGGCGCTTAACTCCGCTGCCGTGGCATGGCCTGATGGCGTGCGGCAGCTGATCTCCATTGCAGTGGGCATCATGCCCGTCCTGCTCATCGGCTATCTGCTCAATCGGAACAACGAGCAGTGGTCCAGTATCGGGCTCGATCGCACGCAGCCTGCCAAGGATCTTGTGCAAGGGCTCTCCATCGCTGCAGCGATTGGAAGTGCTGGGCTCTTGCTGTACCTCGGCGCTGTTCAAATTGGGTTGAGCCGAGCGGTGATCCCCGTAACCGATGGTGGTGTTTGGTGGCAGATCCCTATCTTGATACTCAGCGCGCTGAGGTTTGGTCTGCTCGAAGAAACCGTCGTGGTTGGGTATCTTTTGCGCCGCCTCGATCAACTGGGATGGGGAAGCTGGCCCGCTACGTTAGCGACATCGGTCCTGCGCGGCTCGTACCACCTGTACCAAGGTTACGGCGCGTTCATCGGCAACTTCATCATGGGAATCCTCTTCGCTCGATGGCGACTCTCTGGCCGCCGCACCGTTCCCCTCATCGTTGCCCATACCGTTATTGATTCCGTGACCTTTGTTGGTTGGGTAGTGCTCAATCGTCGACTCGGATGGCTACCCCGATAGTTCGTTGGCTTACTTTGTTGGACGCTTTGGAGGGTTGGCGGGACGATTGATCGATCGTCGAACCGGTAGCAACTCAAGCGATCCCGTTGACCCGAACGCCGTTAGACGATCGGGCCGATCTAACCGACATCGCCGATAGAGCAGCACCGCAACGCCGACCCCAACAAACTCCATCAGCAGACTGACCCAGATCGGCCGTTGCCAGATTTGTAAGCGTGCAGATGATCCCCATCCGACGATTGGCCAGCCAAATCGTTGGGTATCAGCCCATGATGCATCGAGAACGAGATGACCGAATCCACCAATCACCACAGCAAGTAACCGCTTCCGCCGCAGGCGCTTACCAACACTGATAGCCATAGCCAAAACGAGTAGCAGGATATGAATCGACACAGCATGGAACGGGCCCGCGTTACCGACCCGGCGCTGGATCGCACCAACAATCAGGTCAAGAGGAAGTGGCAACACCGCACCAACGGCCAC
>JANMEI010000846.1:0-3238 GCA_031376865.1 Acidimicrobiia bacterium
CGTTGGCCGAACGAATACGGTCCAAGATGGTGGTCTTACCGTGATCGACGTGACCCATGACGGTGATGATCGGCGAACGAGGAACGTATGCGTCTTCGTTATCTTCATCGGAGTCGTCTTGGAAGAGTTGGAGCATCTCCACTTCTTCTTGCTGACCTGCGTCAACGAGCAGCACCTGCGCGCCAATGTCCAACGCAAATAGCTCGATCATGTCGTCGGTGAGCGTCATGGTGGCAGACACCAATTCGCCCTGCGACATCAAGAAGCGGACAACGTCGGCGGCAGATCTGTTGAGCTTCGGACCAAGATCCAATGCCGACGACCCGCGTTCCACAATGACTTCACCATCGGGAACCGGTGCTGAAGACTTTTCGTAACGAGTTATACGACCCGGCTCGAGCTCTTCAAACGCCTTACGACGCTTGGATCGGCTTTGACGCTGTTGCGGACGAGCACCGCCGCCACGACCGCCACCAGGACCACCCTTGCCACCGGGACCGCCGCCTGCTCCAGCGCGAGGAACACCGGCACCGGGAACAGATTGACGTGGGAATGAACCGCCGCCAGGACGCGATGGGGTGTAACCGGGACGTGCGCCAGGAGCAGCACCAGGACCGCTCGGGGCTCCGCCCCCAGGACGAGCACCAGGACCACCCGGACGCGCACCAGGACCACCTGGTCGGGAACCGGGGCCACCAGGACGACCGGCACCAGGACCAGCAGCTGCTGGGGCTGGCCGACCGCCACCGGGAGGTGGAGGAATGGGCCGACCGCTAAAGGAGCGTGGCGGACCAGGAGGAGGTGGGATAGGCCGGCCGGTAGCCGACGATGGAGCAGCAGCAGCCGCACCCGGGGCTGGGCGACCAGGCACCGGATTTTGCAACGGCGGGCTGCCAGCGGGACGAGCAGCGTGTGCCTGTCCAGGAACGCCTGGCCCAGGCACGGTAGCGGTGGAGTCTGCGGCTGGCGCCAACGGGGCAGCCGAAACATCGGGCGATTCGGTGGGCGTGGAAGGCGTGGAAGGCGCAGCAGGAGCGGCTACCGGTGCGGCGACAGCAGCAGGCGCATCGACTGCCTGAGGTGGTGCTGGCGGGCGAGGAGCAGTGGCTGCGGCGGGACGACCCGACGACACGATTCGATTTGACGGAACCGGAGGTCCGGGGGCCACGGCAGGCGCAGTGCTTGCTGCGATCGCAGGTGCGGCCGGGGCCGCTTCGACCCGAGCTGCAGGAGCTTGTGGCGCAGCAGCTGCAGGAGCTGGTTCTGCCGGTTTCGCTTCGACGACCACAGCCGCAGGAGCGGCCGGGGCAACAGCAGGAGACGCAACGGCAGGCGACGCAACGGCAGGAGACACACCAGCTTCCGGTGACGCCGCCGCTGCCGGAGCAACACTCAACGAGGCAGCGACTTTGGCTGGCTCGGCAGGCGTGGCTGGTGTCGCGACCGGTTCGACAACTGGCTCAGCTGCTGCTGCGGCCGCGGCTGCCTTCTTGGTGGTCTTCTTGACCGGTTTTTCTTCTTCGGGCTGAACGTCGCGTTTCAGGCCTTCGCGTTCCGCCTTCCGACGGGCGCGGTCCGCTTGGGCGTCCTCGATGGATGACGAGTGGCTCTTGACGCCGATCCCGAGTCCGACGCATAGGTCAAGCGTCTCTTTGTTGGTAAGGCCCAGTTCTCGTGCGAGTTCGTGAAGCCTGATCTTGGCAGCCAAGCGAGTTTCCTTGCGGGTTGGTGGGCTTGCGCGGTGGGGGCTCGTGTGCGGTAATAAACCGACCACGCACCGTACCGAATTCGGTGGGGCACCGAACTGCAAGCCCTCTATCGTCGCGCACGGCGAGGGGCCTCGACGCACGGTTACAGCGGGTTTTGCTTCTGAGAGCGGGTTTTGGGTCACAACTGACGCTGTAAACCCATAAAACCGCCGAAAATCAGCCCATGAATGAATCTGAAATCAGTGCTCGATGAGTCCGGCGTGCTGCAGGGCAGTACGTACCGGGGTCACACCAAGAGCCGTTCGCGCCACCCGGAGTGTTCGGGCAGCACCACCGCTGCGGTCAGCCGCATCGGCACAACGTGAGTTGGGGCACACCCATGCCCCTCGACCGGCGGCCGTTCGGGAGACGGTGAGGTCTCCCGTTGGCAGGACGGCGATTCGGTGAAGTTCAGCAGCGTCGACACGACGCCGGCAACCAACACACGTACGTATTATGACTCGGGCGGTAGATCGTTGTTTTGCCATTGTTCGGCCGACACGGATTCGCTGCCGTCGGCTGGCTGCCAGACCTGCTCACCGGTTTCAGGGTTAACCACCCATTCGCCTTCTGCCCAGTCTTCAGCGCCGGCGCCTTCTTCTTCGAATTGCGATTCGCCCTTGATATCGATGCGCCAGCCAGTGAGGCGGGCCGCGAGGCGGGCGTTTTGGCCTTCTTTGCCGATGGCCAGGCTGAGCTGGTTGTCGGGGACGATGACCGTGGCGGTGCCGGTTTGTTCGTTGATGCGAACTTCTTTGACCTTGGCCGGGCCGAGTGCTTCGCGAACGAAGTCTTGCGGGTCGTGGTTGAACGGCACGATGTCGATCTTTTCGCCGCGCAACTCGTTGACCACCATCCGGACACGAGCACCACGGGCACCAATGCAGGCACCGGCGGCGTCAACGTTGGGGTCGTTTGACCAGACGGCGACCTTGGTGCGATGGCCCGGCTCGCGCGCCATGGCTTTGATTTCGACGACGCCATCGTTGATTTCTGGAACTTCGAGCTCGAAGAGGCGCTTGACCAAACCGGGGTGGGTTCGGCTGACCACAATCTGCGGGCCTTTCGGACTGCGGCGAACTTCGACGATGTACGCCTTGAGCCGTGAGCTGTGTTCGTAGCGCTCCCCCATGGCCTGTTCGGCCTGTGGCAGCAACGCTTCGACCCGTCCGAGGTTGAGCAGCGTGTAGCGATGGTCTTGCTGTTCAATGATGCCGGTGACGATGTCACCCTCGCGGCCTGCGTATTCGTCGTACTTGAGATCTCGTTCGACTTCGCGAATGCGCTGCATGATGACCTGCTTGGCGGTCTGCGCGGCAATACGACCGAACTCTTTTGGGGTGTCGTCCCACTCTCGAACGACCTCGCCGTCGTCGTTGAGTTCTTGGGCGTAGACCCACATTTCGCCCGAGTCGGGGTCGATCGAGACGACCGCTTCTTCGGCCGCGTTTGGCAGCCGCTTATAGGCGGTGACCAGGGCGTTTGCCAAT
>JANMEI010000869.1:0-10549 GCA_031376865.1 Acidimicrobiia bacterium
GATGTCTTCGAAAATGACGGTATCGTCAAAAGACTTCGCCAAGTTCTCGATTCGCAACACCACATCGCCAGCACGAACCGGTTGCGGAAACTTGATATCGATTTTTCGACGCTTGACGACCAACGCTTCTGGCCCACGAGCCTTCGTCATCTGGCTGATGCGCATGGTGAGCGCGGCTCGCTTAGCAGCGTGGGTGGCATTTGCTCCGCGAAACTTGTCTTTGGACCGTTCCAAACGCGAGATCTCTTTGTCGAAATTGGACTGCTCGCGAGCACGCAACGACTCGCGTTCCTCGCGCTGAACAAGGAACTTGCTATAGGTACCTACATATTGTTCGATGCGAGCGTTTTCCAACGCAAGCACACGATCGATGGCCGAGTCCATCAACTCGATGTCGTGGCTGACCACCAACACGGTCGCCGGTGTCGTACGCAGGAAGTTCATCACCCAGTTTTTCGCGTCGGCGTCGAGGTGGTTGGTGGGCTCGTCGATGATCAGCAGATCTCCGCCCTTCAACAACAATCGAGCAAGCTCCAAGCGACGCCGCTGACCACCAGACAACGTGCCAACCTCGCGCAGCAGCGCGTCGTCGTCCAAGCCAACGCCGGCAGCCAACCGTTCAGCTTCGCTTTCTCGCGAATAGCCCCCCTGCTGCCGGAACTGTTCTTCTAACAGACTGAACCGGCGAACCGCTTTGTCGAGTCGTTCATCAGCGCCATCGATACCGGCGCCCATGTCGATGCCAGCTTTTTCGATGCGAGCTTGCGCATCGGCAATTTCGTTGGCCATGGCGCTCAGCGGCGACGCATCTAACAGATGGTCGTAGGCCATCTTGGAAGACTCTTCGGCGCCGGCCGTCACTTCTTGGCGCAACCATCCCCAACGCTCAGGAAGATTGACCGTTCCCGCTGTTGGGTGCATTTCGCCAGCCAGAGTTTTCAATAACGTCGTTTTGCCCGCACCGTTGGGGCCCACCAACGCAACCTTCTCACCTTCGTTCAAACGAAAGCTGGCGCCCTCTAACAGCACCCGGTGGCCCAGGTCGATTCGGAGGTGGGCTACATCAAGCACCGGTCAAGGCTACTGGTGTCTCGACACACTCCCCTACGATTGGCGGTGTGAACAATGCCATTGACGCCATTGACCTGCGAAACGGCCTACCCGAAGGCGACGAGAAGCAGGCAGCCATCCTTCACATGTTTGAGACGATCAGACCGAATTACGACATGGTTAACCGAGTTATGACTTTCAGGCTCGACGTTGCGTGGCGGAAAAAAACCATGAAAGCGCTCGGATTGCCCTCAGGATCGACTGTTCTCGACCTGGCAGCAGGTACCGGAGATTTTTGTCGGGAGCTCGAACAGCAGGGTTTCAAGCCCCTTGGAATGGATCTGAGCTTCGGCATGCTTCACCACGCCCGGACCAAAGCTCCTCTCGTCCAATGCGATGCGCTCCGACTTCCGATCGCCGATGGTGCGGTCGATGGAGTCACCTGCGGGTTCGCCCTGCGCAATTTCACCAACCTTGGTTCCTTCTTTGACGAAGTAGGTCGCGTCACCCGTCCCGGCGGGCGAATCGCCTTCCTTGATGCCTCGGCACCAGACAACCCGGTCCTCAAAGCGGGGCATAGCGTCTACTTCGGAAAGATCGTCCCCGCAATCGGGGGGTTGCTGAGCGACAAGTCTGCTTACTCGTATCTCCCGAAAAGCCTTGCCTACCTGCCCGCCCCCGAAGTCATGTTGGAACGACTTCGAGCCGCCGGATTCAGCGGCGTGCAACGCCACTCGCTCACCTTGGGCGCCGCGCAACTCATTGTTGGCACCCGCCAAACAGCAGGTACATCAGCCAGGTAAAACAACGGTCTTTTCATTCGAATTGACGTTGACTGAACAGGGGATGCTTGTAACCGGGCATCCGAGCGGTAAGGCTGAGGTATCTGGACTGTCGTCACGGCAGTTATCGGTGTGTCGATCGGACGTCTGATTGACACAACAGAAAGGACTTCCCCAATGTCAAGTCTCAAGCGAATCGGCAGTGCTTCTTTCATCGCGGGCGTCACCGCACTCGCGATAAGCGCCCTCGGTGTCACCACCGTCGGAGCCGTTGGACCGACGTTGCCGCCGAAATCTCCGAGCCCCACCACCAAGGCCGCCGCACCCAGTGATAGCGGAACCAAAGCGACGCCAAAGTCCCCCTCCAAGAAGTCGTCCAGCAAACAACCGACGAAAAAGGCTTCCTCCAAAAGGACCACCTCATCCCCGGCCTTTTCACTGGTAGCTAGCCCATCGCGTCGCCGCATCGGCCCTGGCGACGGCAGCAAAACGCAAATCGACCTCAAACGAGGTAAAGGTTTCAGCGGCGTCGTTGCGATCACGGCTTCAGGGATTCCGAAGGGTGTCGACCTGTCGTTCCCTGGACGGATTCGAGAGTTCGCCCCCGTCGTGATCACGACCGACGCCGATGTCAAAGAAGGGTCCTATCGCATTGTCTTCACCGGCACCAGCGGATCCCGGCGAACAAGCGTCACTTTCAACCTTGTCATTAACGACGCCTATCTCACCCCGGGTTCAGACGACACCCTCCCGCCGATCGACGGCCCGTCCACCACACTCGACCCGCTCGCCCCCACCACGCTCCCCGATCCCAATGCGACAACAACCAGCACGACGCCGACCGGATCATCCACCACATCAACCACCACCACGACCCCCGGACTAGTCCGGTCGTTGGTATCTACCAGCCTTCCAAGTGCGGGAACCCCTACTGCCACCACGATTGCGGCGGGCGATTTTGCCCTGGCGTTCCCTGCGAACCGAGTGGTACTTCCAGCTGGCGGATCCACCGTGTTCTCCGTCAACATCTTGGGCGCCGCCGGGACCAGCCCAAACCCGCTCTTCGTTGTCTCTGGCCTTCCGGCGGGCGTCACCTCAGCTATTGGAGCAACCGTTAGTGGGGTCGTGAAAGTCACCCTTAACGCCCCGGCCAATCAACCAGCTGCCACCGGAACTGTCACCATGACCGGCTCCGAAAACGGTCGGAATCGAACTGCCACTGCAGAATTCCTCGTCGTCACCGACATGGGGATTTCACTGAATCCATCGACGATGACGGTTGCTCCAGGTGCATCCGGCCAAGCCAACATCGTTGTTGCCAACGTCGCAGCATTCACCACTCCGGTTGCGTTCAGCATTGCTGGACTTCCAGCAGGCGTCTCGCCCACGGTCGCCACCCAGGGAATCCTCAACGCCAGCACGGTCCTCACGCTCTCCGTGGCAGCTTCGGTTCCAACCGGTTCATACCCCTTCACGATCAGCGGAGCCGGCGGTACCGTGACTCGCAGTGTTCAAGGGACCCTTGTGGTCGGATCAACGGCAGGTGCCGCCACGGTCACCGGTGTTGCTGGCGTCGCACCAACGGCGACGGCCTCAACGGTCGCTGGAGCCAACAACACCGAACTCACCTTGACCGTTACTCCCGCACAAACCTCAACGGCGGTGAACGGCGGGTCAGCCACCTTCTCCATCTCCGTCACTGGAACAGCCTTGGCAGCCGGAGCTGCCACTATCAGTGTCAGTGGTCTACCAAGCAACGTCCGTTCGAGCGTCACGCCCAACCCGTCGACAGGAGCGGCAACGCTCACGATTAGTTCATCGATCCCCGGACCACTTGGGGCGTTTTCAGTAACAGTGACCGCCACATCGGGCTCGGTCAGCCGATCTCAGGTTGTCCAACTGACCTTGACCTGATCGCTCAACCCAGGATCGCTCAACCCAGTATCAACTCAACTCAGGATCAACCCGATCGTGACGAGCAAGCCAAACGCCAATTGAACTTTGCCAGTGGCCCCGAGGACCGGAATGAGGTCACGTCCCAATGCTCCCGAGCGGATCGTGCGCACCGGGGCCACCGCAACACCAAGTGCAACAAGGCCAAGAAGTACCGGCCAGGTTCGCCACACTATGGCTGCCACAGCAACAGCGACAAAGGCACCAGCCAGACACAGGAGATACATGGTTCGAGTATTCGAATCACCGATCCGCACCGCCAATGTCCGTTTGCCAACGGTAGTGTCGCCGGGGATATCTCGCAGGTTGTTGACCACCAGCAGCGACATGGCCAACAGACCAGCGGCCACCGACAGCACAACGGTGATGGTATGGATGCTTTCTTGTTGAACAAATTCGCTTCCGACGGTTGCTACCACCCCAAAAAACACAAATACAAACACTTCTCCTAGACCGGCGTAGCCGTAGGGCCGTGGGCCACCGGTGTAGGTCCAGGCTGCGACGATTGCGGCGAGACCGACCGCAATCAGCCACCACGTCGTTACCGCTGCCAACGCGAATCCGCAGAGTGCGGCGAAGCCAAAGCTGGCGTACGCCGCACGTTTGACCGCCCCGGCACGAACCAAACCAGACCCAACCAACCGTAACGGGCCGACACGATTGGTATCCGTGCCCTTGACCCCATCTGAGTAGTCATTGGCGTAGTTCACACCGACCTGGAGCGCCAACGACACGAGCAGTGCGGCTCCCGCCCGCCACCACTGAACCGGCCCGTACAGGTACGAGCACGCCGTGCCGATCGCTACGGGAACAACAGCCGCAGGAAGCGTCTTCGGGCGTGCACCCGCAAACCAAAGCGCGAGACCTTGTGGGGGACGTGATTGCTGAGGAGCTGAGCCAACCGGAGTGGCCGATGAAGGTGATGACACTGGCGCAGCGTACCTGCATCGATGTCGCTAACGTCGAAAGCGTGAGTATCCAGCTGATTGCTGCCATCGTTCTTGCTGTGGTGTTTGGTATATCGGCGACCGCTAAATCCCGCGAGATGGATCGAACTCGAAGCGGGATCGACGCGCTGACCTCTACCTCGATGCCGTTTGCCACCGCCCACGTTCTCGTCGCAACGGAAACACTCGTGGCCGTTGGGCTGGTTCTTCCGCGAACTCGAGAACTGGGTGCCCTGGCCGCGCTCGGACTGCTCGCTATCTTCAGCGCGCTGATAGTTCGCTCGCTTACAGCCGGTCGAAAGCCTGTTTGTTTTTGTTTTGGCAGTTTGAGCACTCAACCGCTGAGTTCCCTCGACCTGTACCGCAACGGAGCGCTTGCGGTACTGGCCGTCGTGACCCTCGTTGCCTAATCAGCATCTTTGGGCACCTCAACCCAGTTGGGCGTCACCCACCGCTGTGGAGCAACGCTCCCCCGTCTACTACCAAATTGACTCCAGTAATCCAACTTGCGGCATCGGAACACAAGAACAGGGCCGCATTGGCAATGTCGCCCGGTTCACCCAGTCGACGCATCGGAAGCCGACCCGCAATCGCGGTTTCGTGTTGCTCCCATAGCGCTTTCGCCATGTCGGTCTTCACCAGGCCCGGAGCAATCGAGTTGACCCGAATGTTGGGGGCGACTTCGGCCGCCATGTTTCGTGTCATGTGGAGTACTGCAGCTTTGGTGACGTTGTAGTACCCGATCGTGCTTTCGACCGACAGTCCACCAATCGAAGCAATGTTCAAAATGGCACCACCGTGAGTTCCCATCCAGGCGTCGCGAACCAAGCGCGACCATACGATGTACCCATACTGATTTACTTCAACCGTCTTGTGGGCCCGTGACGCATCGATGTCGAGCATCGGTCCCATGTACGGGTTAGTCGCCGCGTTGTTCACCAGGATGTCGACCCGACCGTGGCGCACCATAACTTCAGCAACACACGCTTCGGCTTGAACAGGATCGCCCGCATTCGCTGCCACCCACGATGTTGAACCTGGTCGAATCGCATTGAGTTCTTCGGTCGCCGCCGTTAAACCGTCGGGCTTTCGTGACGAGATCACCACTTGGGCTCCTGCTTCGGCAAACGCTGCCGCAATTGCTTTCCCGATACCTTTCGAGCCTCCGGTTACGAGCGCGACTTTGCCATCCAGATTCGTGTTCATCCGCGCACGTTACCGGCCGGATGGGTGCGCAGTACATTCGACAGGATGCCGAAGTCTCGCTACCTTGATCCGGCCCGAAGTTCTCGACAGGGTCTTTCAGCATTTGATCGTCGTGTCCTCGATCTTGTTGACCGAATTCCCGTTGGACGGGTGATGACCTACGGATCGATTGCTGAGTGGCTTGAGCAAGGGTCACCACGACTGGTCGCTCGCGTAATGAGCACTAAATCTGATCCAGAGACCCCGTGGCAGCGGGTGCTCAGAGCCGACGGAACGTGCGCCCCACAAGTCGCAGCCGAGCAGTTGAATCGACTCGAAGCCGAAGGGGCTGCGTTTCTTCACAGCACGAAAGGAGGCAAAAAACGAGTTGACTTGGCCCTTGCCTACTGGACTCCGAGCATGCCAACCGCTTCGCCTACCGGTCGGCAGGACGATGTAAAAACTAAACCGGAATCGCCGGAAGGGGTTCGCCATCGACGGTGACGGGCACCACAACAATTTCGGGTTCGATGTGTAACAAACGAACACCACCTTGCTGCTCCACTTGTTCGTTGATGACCTTTAGCAGCACCGCCAGCAAGGCCCGCGCCGGAGCCGACAGCATCCCTCGTCGTCGCTGAACGATACCCACTTGGCGAGGAGCAATCCCTTCAAGCGGAAGCGCCTTCCATGGGCCCGACAAATGGCCAGGCACCGCTGTAGCCGGTACGACCGCCACCCCCACCCCGTCAAAGGCCATCGAGGTGATCAGCCGAACACCATCAATCTCGGCTTGAGCGATCAGGGACACATCTGCGATATCGGCGGCGTCGTCAAGTTCGTGCCGGTACGACGTTCCCGTGGGCGGCAACAACAACGGAATGTTGTGAAGATGCGTCATGTCGAGACGATCGCGGCTGAACAACTTATGACTCTCGGGAATCACCGCCACCATGTCTTCTTCAAACAACGGGATGACCGTGGTGTCGGGATCATCGAGGGGCAGGTTGACAACCGCGAGCGCCAGTGTTCCGCCGACGAGTTGCGGGGCCAACGAGGTGGTGGAGGCATCAACCACAACCATTCGAACGTGCGGATGAGCCTGAGACATTGCCGCATGAAGAGGCGGTACGAGCCAGCGCGCAACGGTCCCAATCACCCCGAGTTTGACATCACCCACAACATCGTGGCGAAGGGCAGTGACGTCAGCGATGAGCCCATCGAGTTCGGTTTGGATACGTCGAGCACGGGCAACGACGATTTCCCCCTCTTCGGTGAGCCGCCCGGCGGTGCGATCGACCAATGTGGCACCGAGGATCTTTTCGAGGCGCGCAATGTGCGCTGACACGTTTGATTGAACCGTGTTGAGACGATCCGCGGCTGCGGAAAACGTCCCACATTCGGCGACGGCGGTGAGCGCGGCAAGCTGGCGGAGATCCATCGCTATCCATGATGGCAGTACATCGCTACTGATAGGCAACCAAAACTGCTGTGATTACCGACACACGCGTCAACCCGATCGACGTACCGCCTCGTACAAGCAACCTTCGCTCACTCCGATTACCCGGTCAGCTTCATGGAGCAAGACGGGATCGTCGGTCAGCACAACCATGGCTTCAGCCGTTGCCGCTCTAGAGAGAATCGCGTTTCGAATCACGGACGCTGCATCGTCGTGAAGACCATGCAGTGGATCGAAAAGATATCGCGACTCCCACGGCCCGGCGAGGGATCGAGCCACACCGACCCGATGCCGATCAACTGGAGAAAGTTCACTCATCGGTTGGCCGAGCAGTTCACCAACTCCGACCGCAACCATGGCCGTGTGCGCCTGCTGAATTGCCAGGTCGCGAGACATACCGTAAGTCAACATAGGGTAAGCCACGAACTCTTCAGTGCACATACCGTCCACAACAGCGATCTGCGGAGCCAGTACACCGGGCAATCCTTGATCAAATCGATCCCGATCAACACGCGATACACCAATCGGCACCCCGTAGTGGAGCACCATCCCAACTTCCGGATCGCTGAGCCCTGCCATCAACAGAAACAACAACCGGCTCGACCACTTTCGAGCGCCAACCAACGCAATGAACTCTCCCTGCGCCACCTGAACGTCAGCGGTCAACGTCAGGGGCCGCACCCCCGCTGGTCGAGTACCTGAGGTTTCAACATCGAGGCGATGACGAACTCCGATCAACTCGATCGCGGGTCGGTTTCGAAACTGCCCGACGTGCCCTGTGTGCCCGACATGCCCGGTCTGCCCCAATCGAAGCGGACGGGCCATTTCGACAGGAAATGACAGATCGGATTGAGCAAGCACCGAATCTCCGCCCCTCGTCAGATCGCGCTCAACACTCGCCTGGTTGGCATCGCTGACCACCATCTCCAATGCCGCCCAAATGGAGGGATCAAGATCGATGCGCACCGACGAGTCAAGCAACGTCGGATGAATGGGCAAGATCAACAGACGATTGCCGACCACCACTGCACTCACTTCATCGTGCGACATGGTTTTGGCTTGGCGATCACACACCACTTCGTCGATACCGTCTGGAAACACCAGCCCGGGCTGCGTGCCCTCAGCAGCGGGAAGGCGCGGACCCGGATGAAACAGCTGATTGTCCTGGGGCACGGGATCGGTGATCTTCATCAGACAAACTCCACCAGCAACTGTAATCGTCACTCTGAGCGAACATTCAGTACTGAACTGCCATCTTGACGTTAATTCCCCCACTGCAGGTGAAAATCATGCAGATTACTGATCGGCGTCAACTCGATCGAATCGGTAGAGCGTCCCCGCACGGCCAAAGGTTTCATTGACGGCCGGCGGCCGCTGTCGCAACGTGTGCAGCAAACCAGCGAGTTCGCCCTCCACGAGGGGACGTTCAACCACCAACCAAACCCGGTCATGGCTGGCAAAAGCTCGTTCTACATCACCTGCCTCGAACGGCAAGTACTGCTGGTCACCAGTTCGGTACTGACCCCACGGTTGCGATGGAAACAACGAAGAGGGGGCAGACCGTAACTCCTCGGGATGTTGCAGCAATTGGTACTCGACAAACAAACGAATGGAATCGTTGGCAAACAACACCGTATCAGCAGACTCCCCTTGAGTCAGCAAAGCTGCCGACAACGTTCGCCATTCTTCCTGGTCCGAGCGAAACACCCACCTGGCACCACCGACCCCGGCACCGATCGAGCCAAGCGCAAGGATCGCAGCCATCCCAGCGACACTGATCAGACGCCCCCCGGACCACGGCTGCGGACCGGCAGCTGGAAGCACTACCCCACCCAATCGTCGTTGTGAGGAAAGCCCCGTGCGGAGAACGGGGCCGGTCACGACATCCATCGCGACGTCGGTCACCCCAACAGAAATGCCAACGATCAGCACGGGCACCAAAAACAACACGTACCGTCCGACCATCAATGTGGTGAACAACGAACCGGCCGAGACCAACATCATCGACGTGACAACAAAGACCCACGGAAGGTAAATGTCGCTGGCTCGTCCCCCAGCTTCGACTCGACGAGTAATCGTTCGACGAATCGTGGCCAGGGCCAAAATCGCCGTGAGCCCATACGACAGCGCCCCCAACATTCCGTTGCTCCCGGTCAGGGAATAGATCACATCGACCACCGCAGCAACGCCAAGAGGTTGATTGATCGATTGCCCTTCGTTACGAGATGACACCAGCGCCGCGACGCCGACCAACACACACATTCCCGGGAACAAGATCAACAACGCCGCGCGTAACTGGAATCGGTCTCTTACTAGCCACCACACCGCTGCCGCTCCAATCAACAGCGTTCCCGCTACGAGATGAAGCAACGGAAGACACAGACCGAGCACTGCCAACGCTGCAACACGCTGCGTCGTTTTGCGCTCGATCACTCGATGCCAACACACCACAAATGCAACTGCTACAGCGGTGACGGGAGCGTAAAACCGAATGTTTTGCGCGTACTGCAACAAACTCCCATGCACGCATACGGCCACGCCGGCCACAGCACCAGCAGTTGAGCTATGCAATCGACGACCAAGCACACACGTCAACCCCGCCGTCAGCACAAAGGAAAGTGCCGACGGAAAGCGCAACCAGGCCTCGGAGGTTCCACCGAGCGCCCAGATCTTGAGAAACCAGGCATACAACGCACCGTTGGTTTCTTGTTCGACACTTAACCGGAACAAATCGCCCCATGGACGGAGCGAAGTCGAGACGCTAAATCCTTCGTCAGCCCACAGACCAAACGATCCCAAACGAGGAAACGACAACACTGCAGCAAGAAGACCAACCAACATCGTCGGAACCCACGAGTCGGCCTTGCGGTTGGCAGCAATCGATGGAACCGCCTCATGTTGATAGGGACCCGTCACGTCCATATGCGTACTAGCGATTACCAAGAGGAAGTGACCGCACCACAACTGCCGGAACGCCTTGCACATAACTGTTAGGCGGAACGTCCTTTTCGACCACTGACCCAGCAGCAACGACCGATCCGTGTCCGATGGTTACTCCAGGGAGCACCGTCGCTCCGACCGCCACCCAGCAACCCTTTTCGATGGTGATCGGACGACTAACAACTTCGGTTTGGCACCGGCGCGAGCCGGGGCCCAGATCGTGAGAGGTGGTG
>JANMEI010000374.1:0-2655 GCA_031376865.1 Acidimicrobiia bacterium
CCGGATGATCGTGGCACAAGCAATAAGCGAATCGCGCACCATTGTGACAGCCGACGCACTCATACCCCGGTACGACGTTCGAGTACTCAATGCTTGCGAATAGATCGCCGCATGACGCCAGATTGGGCAAAACATGTTGACCCGTCTGCTCCGTAGTCATCTGCGCCCATACAAATGGTTCATTGGCGTCGTGATGTTGCTGCAGCTGGTGCAGACCATCGCAGCGTTGTACCTACCCCGACTCAACGCTGACATCATCGATCGGGGCATTCTGTTGAAGGATCAGCCCTACATCTGGCGGATGGGTGGCGTGATGCTGATTGTCACGCTGGTACAGGTGGCGTTCTCGGTTGGGGCGGTGTACTTCGGATCTCGGGTTGCCATGGGCTTCGGACGAGACCTTCGCCGCGGGCTCTTTCATCAGGTCACCGGGTACTCCTCACGGGAGGTCAATCAGTTTGGTGCACCCTCGTTGATCACTCGCATCACCAACGATGTGCAACAAATCCAAATGCTGGTGTTGATGGGATGCACCATGCTGGTGGCTGCGCCAATCAACATGGTGGGCGGAGTGTTCATGGCAGTTCGAGAAGACATCGGACTATCAACCATGCTGCTGGTCAGCGTTCCTGTTTTGGTGCTCGGGGTCGGAATCGTTATCGTCAAACAGGTTCCGCTGTATCGGTCGCTACAAGATCGAATCGACAACATCAATCGAATACTACGTGAACAGATTATTGGTATTCGCGTGGTGAGGGCCTTTGTGCGAGAGCCCGAGGAGAAGAGCAGATTCGCCGCAGCCAATGCCGAACTCACGGACACATCCCTCCAAGCAGGGCGTCTCATGTCTCGAATGTTCCCGACCGTGATGTTTGTGCTCAACGTCTCGATGGTGACCGCGGTTTGGATTGGCGGCAATCGCATCAACGACGACGCAATGAACGTTGGGGCAATGGTGGCGTTCCTCAGCTATCTCGGCCAGATTTTGATGTCGGTCATGATGGCCACTTTTGTAGCAATGATGATTCCTCGCGCAGCTGTTTGTGCTGACCGCATCAGCGAGGTACTCGACACGGAAAGTTCAGTTGTGCCCGCCGCATCCCCGGTTGCCTCACTTACTCAACCCGGACTGCTCGAAGTAACCGACGTTGGTTTCCACTACCCGGGTGCAGACACGCCGGTACTTTCCAACATTTCGTTCAACGTGAAAGCTGGCCAAACGCTCGCAATCATTGGCAGCACCGGGTCCGGAAAGACAACGTTGCTGCAACTGGTCCCTCGATTGTTCGATGTCAGTTCAGGGTCAGTCGTGCTTGGTGGCGTCAACGTTCGTGACCTCGCTCCGGAGGTGCTGTGGAATCGCATCGGCCTAGTCCCCCAGCGTCCCTATTTGTTTTCCGGCACAGTGGCCAGCAATCTCAGGTTTGGCAAACCCGATGCCACCGAGGCCGAGATGTGGGAAGCACTGACCATCGCCCAAGCTGCCGACTTTGTTCGGGCAATGCCTGACGGGCTCAACACAACGATCAACCAAGGCGGCACCAACGTTTCTGGCGGCCAGAGGCAACGACTGGCCATCGCTCGCGCACTCGTCCATAAGCCTGAGATCTATCTGTTCGATGACTCGTTCTCGGCGCTCGACTTAACCACCGATGCGCGACTGCGCGCCGCCCTACGCCCACATACATCGCAATCGATCGTGCTGATCGTTGCGCAACGAGTCTCAACCATCTCGCAAGCCGATCAGATCTTGGTCTTAGAAAATGGCGAAGTGGTTGGGCTAGGCACACACCAATCCTTGCTTGAGCACTGCCCCACGTATGCAGAGATCGTGGCGTCACAGGCCACTCAACAAGAAACGTCGGCGGCATGAATACCGACAACAAAGAACTCACCAGACAGCGCGCCCAAGAGGCCCGAGCAGCTGCCCCAGCGGGCCCAGCCGGACGCATGGCAACCCAAGGGATGCCCGTCGAGCGGTCCGAGAACTTCAACGCCTCTACCAAACGCCTTGTCCGTCGTCTTGCGCCGGAACGCGCTGGCGTGGTCGCCGTGTTTGTCTTGGCATTCGTCGCTATCACCATGTCGGTGTATGCCCCCCGGGTGTTAGGGAAGGCCACTAACACCATCATTAACGGTGTGATCAGCCGCAAGAACGGCGGAGCCGGGATCAACTTTGCCCAACTGCATCGCACCTTGATCTTTGCCGGAGC
This sequence comes from Acidimicrobiia bacterium, assembly GCA_031376865.1. GTDB lineage: Bacteria > Actinomycetota > Acidimicrobiia > Acidimicrobiales > JANYDT01 > JANNBN01. The sequence continues at coordinate 2,214 of JANMEI010000374.1, forward strand.
GTTGTATATCGCCTCGTCGATCTTGCAGTTCATCCAGTCCTACATCATCACCGGTGTCGTTCAACGAACGATGTTTACCTTCCGCGAAGAGGTTGAAGAAAAGATCAACCGGTTGCCATTGCGTTACATCGATCAACAACCCCGCGGCGATTTACTCAGCCGTGTCACCAACGACATCGACAACGTTGCGCAAAGCCTGCAGCAGACCCTGAGCATGTTGCTTACCACGTCACTCACACTCATCGGTGTGCTGATCATGATGTTTGCCATCTCGTGGATACTGGCGTTGGTGTCGCTGATCGCTATACCGATGTCGTTGTACGGCGTGAAACTCATTACCAATCGATCGCGGAAACGATTCATTGCGCAGTGGAAGCACACCGGAGCAACCTGTGTAGCGCGGAAAGACGAGCACGTAGCAAAAATCGGGCACCTCGAAGTG
>JANMEI010000921.1:0-7861 GCA_031376865.1 Acidimicrobiia bacterium
CTCGGAAACCCAGGCTGCCGTATGACTGTCACCTCGAAACTCCCGAAGTGCGTCACCGAGAAACCAACATCGAGTGAGGGGATCGTTTGGTATGGGTTGACTCATTACCCCGGCAAACAACGGCCGACCAACCACCGAACACGTCTCGACGGCTCGGCTGAGCGCATCGGCCACAGTCGAGGTCTCGGCTGTCTGATGAGACAACACCCGGGTGAGGAACTGTATGGTGCCGTCTTGGCGTGCCGCCCGGATGGTGAGCGCATCGGTGCGTTGCCAGCCCGCCGCAACGGCGGGGACGACAGCAGCAGGATTAAACACCGCAAACGCACTGGCAACGATGTTCCCGTGGACTTGTCCGAGGAGTGAGCCGCGACTGGTGAAGTACGCAACCCCGTCAGGCATGGCAACCCCGTTGAGCGAACGTGCACTCGCGGCAAATCCCAAGTCCACATAGGACTGGTGTGTTTCGGGTGCGAAATAGACACACCCGACGAATGGTTCGAGTACCCGGCTGAGTTCTCGAGCGGTCTGCAGCAGATCTGTCACGTTGACAGTCTGCCAAACCTGGCGTCAGCCAGCGAGTTCTCCAGCAGCTCGGTCGGCAGCGACCGTATCGAGCGCAAGGTATTCATCGCCCGTATTGGCCCAGTCTTCGAACTCGATGACACCTTGTTCGGTCCACTTCTGGCGGAGCCAGCCATCGCCCGCATCGAGCAACCCGAGCTTCTTGGTGTTTGGCACAATCTTCGAAAACAAGAGTCGTTGAAAGTCTTTGTATTCGTTGGGGATTGCCAGTTGAACCTTGACCATCTTGCGAACATCGACGCCCATGCGTTCCCATACTTCTTGCATCAAGAAACGGTCGCGCATGCGGATGCCGGCCTCGTAGGCAAACTCTTGACGTTCGCGGATGTCTTTGGCATCCATGTCGGCGTACACCTCTTTGAGCGACAGTACGCCGAAGGCAACGTGGCGTGCTTCGTCGCTCATCACGTAGCGGAGCAACTTCTTAAGGAGCGGCTCGGTAGTAAGCATGTGTAGGAACCCGAAGGCTGCAAGTGCAAGACCCTCGACCATGATCTGCATGCCCAGGTATGTCATATCCCAACGGCTATCTCGGATGATGTCGTTGAGGAGTGCCTCGAGGTGAGCATTGATTGGGTAGTAACCAGACAGCTTCGTGTCGAGATACTTAGCAAACACTTCGACGTGGCGTGCCTCGTCGACCACCTGTGTAGCGGCAAAGAGCTTGGCGTCGTACCAGGGAACCGTTTCGGTGATCCGTGCGGTACAAATCAGGGCGCCTTGTTCACCGTGCATGAATTGGGATAAGCGCCAGTTTTGCCCTTCGATCCCGAGTTGCATCCACTCTTTGTCGCCCCAGCCCTTGAACAGCCCAGCTTCGACTGCCTGGTCACGTATCCATCCGTCACCCGGGCTAGCGATCTGGAGTTCAGTCACTACCTTTTCGATGTCAACGTCAATTGACCAATCGAGATCTCGTTCGCCGTCCCACTGGCTTTGTTTTGCTTTTTCGTACAGCGTGTTGAGCTGCGGCCGTTTGCCGTTCGCGTAATCCCAGGTGAACAACGAGTCGAAGTGCGATTCGACGAGCGACAACTCGGCGGCGGCGTCGCGGTTAGTCAACGCCATAATGGCCTCGACATCGTTGACATCGCCCTTCATCCGCTCACGGTCGGTTAGGTACGTCTGTGCGTCGAGGCTCATGTAAGGACTCCGAGATGAAAGCCGAGCGAAGGCTCAGGTTTCCAGTTTGAGTGGCTTCGGTCACGTTGTCAACCCCCAACGGCGGTGATTGTCGCCTCCGTAAGGTGATTCAATGACGGGGTGGCCACCGACGGAACTTCCAACGCGTTGCGTCGAAAACCTCGCCAGGCGAGGGCGGTGGAGCGGTTCGAACGCATCCTCGACACTGCTGAGCGTGTATTTTCCGAGATCGGCTACGAGTCAGCGACGACCAACCTCATCGCCATTCAAGCCGGAACCTCAGTTGGTTCGCTGTACGAGTTCTTTCCGAACAAGGCCGCGCTGGCGGTGGCGTTAGCTGAGCGGTACACCAATCGCATCGGTTCGCTCTACGACACGCTCATTGTCGACGAACCGAATCTCGCGGGGCCAGATTTGGTTTCCCGCGTGGTCGAGGCGCTCGACCAGTTCTACCGGGAACACCCCGGAGCGGTTCCGTTGCTCAATGGTCGCTTGACGTCCGATGAGCTTGCCGGCGCTGGAGCAGCGCTACAACGAGCGCTCGTGCGTCGGATCGAAGCAGTGTTGAGCGGTCGTCGAAGCGACGTCCCCGGTCCACGGCGCCAGTTGGTCAGCCAGGTCATTGCCGAAATGACACGGTCACTGCTGGTGCTTGCCGACGAAGTTCCGCTGCATCAACGCCAAGCCGTGGTTCGCGAGATCGAGTACGCCATCATTGGATACCTCAACATGAGCATCGCTGAGCCACCGGATCATCAAGCGATCACTGCACAAACCGCCCCAACCAGGTCACCGGGGCCAGCGAAATCTCTCACCAAACCATCTCCCAGGAGTCGTCGTGCCACAACTTGATCCACCCGATGTTGCGCCTGCTGCAGCTAGTTACTCGCTCGGAACCGCTGTTCACAAACCAGAAGTATTGGTGCATACGGCTGGCATTGTTGGGACGTCGCCAGACGGCAACGTTCCAGATGACCTTGCGCAACAAGCTGCTGAAATCTGGCGATCAATTGCCGCAGTGGTGAAGCACGCAGGGCTAGCGCTGACTGACATTGTGAGTTACACCACGTATGTGGTCGATGGCGAAGACCTGTCGGTCGTTATGGCCGCGCGCGATCATGCGCTAGCCGGACATCGATGTGCGTCAACGCTGATCGTGGTGCCGCGCCTCGCTCGTCCCGAGTGGCGAATGGAAATCTCCGCAGTAGCAGCGCGATAAAGGCACTTACGAGATGCCCTTTCACCGCACCACACTCAGAGTCCGCTTTGGGGAACTCGATCCCTACAACCATGTCAATCATGCGGTCTATTTGGCCTACCTCGAAGCGGGACGGACCGAAGCAATGGAAGACGCAGGAATCGCCATCCAAGACCTCGCCGCGATGGGCTGGAACGTGGTGATCACCGATGTGGTGGTCAAGTTCAAGGCACCGGCAGTGGCAGGCGACACGCTCACCATCGAAACCGGGATTGAGCAACTTGGGGCAGTTACCGGGCGTTGGGTTCAGCGGATCCTGCGAGGCGACCAAGTACTGGTCGAAGCAGAGATCCGTGCCGGATCAGTTGACGCAACCGGTCGGCCGAAGCGGATGACGCCCGAAGTGAAAGCGCGCTTTACGCCGCTGTTGATTGAAGCATGATCGCCTGACGGGCCGCGTTCGCCTCGATGGCTTCGTCAGTGAGGTCGATCATCCGTGGTGCCCGTGGCAATCGTTCAAACGGTGAAGCGATTACCCGAGAAACGGCATCGCTGCCGTCTGACGGTCGTAACACACTGCGAAGCTTTGGATGACGCCCGGTGACGGCGTACGCAGGTGCCAACAACAGGTCTGGAATTGACTTGGGTGCTGCGAGCGATGCGAACATATGCATACTGAACACTGTGTTGACCAGTACGTCAAGACTGAAACCCTGATCACTTGCGAATATGGTTAGTACTGGTGAATCCACTAGTTCGTTTGAACTACTCAGAATCAGGCATTGGTGATGGGTTGAGCATCGCCTGCAGGGTCTCGATGCTGTCTGCTTCGTCAACGGTTTTGTCGGGACGGTAACCCTTAATCCGGGCAAATCGCAATGCGACGCCACCCGGATAGCGGGTGGAGCGTTGCACGCCATCAAGGGCAATCTCGATAACGAGTTGCGGACGAACGAACACGGTGATGCCCACTCGACGAGATTCGAGAGCCAGTAACGCATCGGTTTGCCAGACGAGCAATGCGTCGGTCATTCCCTTGAAGGTTTTCCCAACCATGACGAATGACCCGTCGTTGGCTCGTGCTCCGAGGTGCAGGTTCGAGAGCTTTCCTGTCCGGCGACCGTGGCCCCATTCGGCAGCCAACACCACTAGGTCGAGAGTCCGAACCGGCTTCACCTTCCGCCAGGAGGTGCCTCGACGGCCAGCGTCGTAGGTGCTGTTTGCCGCCTTCACCATCACGCCTTCGTGGCCTCGGGCGAGTGCTTCGGATTGCACCGCTTCGGCTTCGCTGAGTTGCGAGGTGACTAAACCGGGAACACAAAACTCTCCGGCTACGGCGTGCAGTTTGTCGAGTCGAACGGTGAGCGGGTGATCGATCAAGTCTTCGCCATTGAGATGCAGCAAATCAAACAAAAACGGTTGCAAGGTGACAACTGAACGAAAATCTGAACTTGAACCGGTGTCCGAACCAACTCCGGACATGGTGTCTTGAAAGATCGCAGGTTGTGAGTCCTCTGCCAGCCCCAGTACTTCGCCGTCGGCCACCAGCGAGTGGGCGTTGATCGTGGCCAACCGTGCCACCACGCTCGGAAGTCGATGAGTGATGTCGTTGAGGTTTCTTGTGAAGAGCATGATCGAGGCCGGCTCGGTGAGACTATCTCGGCGAAGATGAACTTGAATCCGTGCTCCATCAAGTTTCCACTCAATGCTGGCGGTGCCAAAGGCAGCGAGTGCTTCTCCGACGGACTGAGCGGTTGCTGCCAACATGGGTTGCATTGGCCGACCAACTTCAATTCGCATTCGATCAAGAGCCGAAGCGCCTTCAGTAGCAATCAGCGAAGCGATCGCACCGAGGTCTCCGTGAAGCGTGAGTGCCCGGCGGACCGCAGCGGGTGGTACCGCGAGTGCTCGGGCGACTGCTTCGATCATCATTCCGTCTAACGCGCCCTGCCGGAGCTGCCCGGTGAAGAGTTGCTGAACCAGGTGTTGGCTCGCTTCATCGCATCGACTCAAAAACGTTGACAACAACTTGTGCTTGTCCTGCAACGACCCAGCACCGGAAGCTTCGGCGAGTTCGTCTACCAGATCATCGAACTCCACCAACGATGGTGAACCGAGTTCGGCGGAACGCTCGACCTCAACCGATGCCATCGTGGCCCAGCCGACACCGATGCGTCCCTGCCTCGGCTCGCCCCGAAGGACAGCAATTGCGATCGGAAGCTCTACTCCTTCGCACTGCTGGAGTAACTCGGTAAGTATGCGTACTTTCTCAAGTTTTGAATTTGTCGCGACAAGTCTTTGGTGGGTGAGCGTTATTGCGCTCAGGAGCAACATCGAGGACAACCGTTAGGTGTTCAGTCCGCCGTCAACGATCAGGCTCTGCCCGGTCATGTAACTCGATGCATCGGAAGTCAGAAATGCAATGGCACCATCAAGCTCGTGCGTTTGGCCGACCCGTCCGAGCGGCGTTGCTGATCCGAACGTGGCAGCTACCTCTGCGTTGTCGGTGACAAGGGCTGTCATTTCAGACGGGAACATGCCGGGGCAAAGTGCGTTGACCCGAATGCCGTACCGACCCCACTGCAATGCCAATTCCCGTGTCAGTCCCACCAGGCCGGTCTTGGCGGCGACGTAGCCAGCTTGGGGCAGCAACCTATCGCTGAGGTGGCCGGCAGCACTCGCAATCATCACAACGGATCCCGGCTGCTTGGATGCCCTCCAGTGGTTGGCTGCCGCCTGGGCAAGCTCAAACGGTGCGACCAAATCAACCGTCACCACATTGGCAAAGTCACTCACGGCTTCTTTCACCGCGGGAACCGTATTAGCGATGCCCGCATTTGCCACGATTGCATGCAGGCTTCCTGCGCGGCTGATTGCTTCAGCGACCAACGCGGCCGATGCACCAGGTTGGGCAACATCACACGGCAGGGCAATTGCGCGATCGCCCAGCTCGGCAACTAACGATTCAAGGCGGCTCACGCGCCGCGCACTCACCACGACGGTGGCGCCAAGCGAGTGAAGCACACGGGCAAACCGCTCGCCAAGCCCACTGCTGGCACCGGTAATCAGGACCGTGCGGCCATCAAGTTTGAATTGGGCGAGTGGATCGAAGGTCATAGCGACGACCCTATCTCCTCAAGGTCAGCCCGAGGCGTGAGCGAGGCCAGCGAGCCAGGACTCGCTAATGCCTGGTGTGGCACCTTGACGAATAAACCACTCAGTCCCAAACGACATGGTGAACATCTCGTCGGGCATCTCAAGAAAGAACGACCCGTCAGTGATTTGGCTGGCGTGGGCGCGCATCGCAGCTCGTTTGTTACTCACAAACGCGGAGACGTCGACGGCAGTGGTGAGATCGCTTTCGGCCATACCAAACGGGTTTCCGTCATCGGTGTTGGGCGTTTCGTCATCACCGAAATCTGGCAGCTCCATGCCGGACGCACGGGCGGCATCCATGAGGCGTGCCATGTGGTCGCGATTCATCGTCGCTTCGTACACGTGGGGGGTCCCGGCAAGCTCAGCAGCGCGCTTACCAACTTGATGGATCTTGATGTGATCGGGATGGCCGTAGTTGCCGTGCCAGTCGTAGTGCGTAATGACATCGACATCTTCGGCTCGAAGAATTTCAGCCAACCGCTCAGCCGCTTCGTCAAGCGGAGCATTCATGAACGCTTCGGGATGTTGGTTTTGGTCCCAGCCGGTCATGCCCGAGTCGCTATATCCAAGGAAATGAACCGCATGTGCCCCGAGCGCCGCAGCGCTGATGGAGGTTTCTTTGGCTCGGCGCTGAGCCAGTGTTTCGCCCTCGCTCAGATCGGCGGGTGTTTCACCAAACTCGCCACCTGTGGCGACAACCAAGATCACTCGGTGACCCTCGGCGGCAGCGCGTGACATCGTGCCGCCGGTGGTGATTGCCTCGTCGTCTGGATGAGCGTGAAAGCAGAGCAAAGTTCCCATATCGCAAACGACCTTACTGCCAGTCGAAAGTGTTACCTGAAACTCGACTGTGATCGACTCCGATCCACTTACAGCTGTGCCAGGTACCCCAGTAAGGCTGCGTTGACTTCGTCAGGGCGTTCTTGTTGAGTCCAATGGCCAGCACCCTCGATCAGGGTTTGTCCTCGATACCCCGGGACCGCTTGATTGCGGGTTTCGAACGTGCTGTCGTTGCTGATCACCAGGTCTTTGGTGCCGCCGATGAACCACGTCGGCATCGTCATTGCTGCGATGGGGAAGCCCTTCACTCGGGCGGCGTTGCGATCCAAGTTGCGGTACCAACTGACCGGGCCAAAGAATCCGCTTGCTGTGAAGGCGTCGATGTACACGGCAAGGTCGGCCTCGCTCACCCACGGTGGCATCACACCATCGGGCGGGCCGCTGAGCTGATCGGCAAATCCTGAACCATCGGCGGGCCGGGCGAGCGCTGTCGATCCAGTGTACCCATCGCCGGAACCGGCCCACAAGATTCCCCGCATGACCCGCTCGACCTGCGGATCCATTTCGGTCTCAGCGACACCGACAGATTGGAAATACAAGATGTAAAAGAAGTTGTCGCCGTGAATCGCCTTGAAGATATCGATCGGCGGCATTGGCCAATCGACAAACGGCACCGAGAGGTTGACGATGGCCCTCACCCGATCAGGGTGTTCGCGAGCGAGGTCCCAGACCAAGAACGCTCCCCAGTCGTGGCCGACGAACACAGCGGAGCTTCCCTCGCCAGAAATCTGATCAACCAAACCCAAGAGGTCGTTGCCCAAATGTTCGGTGGAGTACTGATCTATGTCTGCTGGTTTGGACGATCGGCCGTATCCACGTTGGTCAGGGGCAATGGCATGGTAGCCCGCTTCGCCGAGCGCTTTGAGTTGGTGACGCCAGCTCCACGCAAGCTCGGGAAACCCGTGCGAAAGAACCACCAGCGGCCCGTCTTCAGGCCCA
>JANMEI010000381.1:0-3000 GCA_031376865.1 Acidimicrobiia bacterium
CCTCGCGGTGATGAACTACGAAGCGTTGCAGTGGTCTCCGAGTCTGCTGTCGCAAACAACGTGACGTCATGTCCGAGTGCAACCAATCCTTCAGTGAGGAGCGAGGCAAACAACTCCCACGGACCATACTGACGCGGTGGAGTTCGCCAGGCAATCGGCGAAAGCACCGCAATCCTCAACGGAGACGCATTGTCCGCCGACACGGGCTCTTAAACCCCTTGTTCGGCGTAACTGCGGGAAACGAGTTCCGTAAGTCGAGCGCCCACACCGTTCCAATCAACGACATCCCAAAACGCGGCAGCCCACTTTGCCTTCCCAGCTTCGTATTGCAAGTAATACGCGTGTTCCCACCCGTCAATGACCAAGATTGGAACCGCTCCCGTGATCTGATCATGCTGGTGGTCATGTATTTGCGTAACTACCAATCGCAGGGCAGTAGGTTCCCATACCAGTGCCGCCCAGCCACTTCCTGACAGCTTTTCCACTGCCAGAGTCATCTGAGCCTTCAGGGTTTCGATTGGACCGAAAAAGCGACCGATCTGTTCTGCCACTTCAGTGGCAGGAAGCCCTCCCCCGTTCGGGGTCATGCATTGCCAGAACAAACTATGAAGTCGATGACCGCTGACATTGAAGCTGAGACTCCGCACCAGCAGCGTTGGATCAGTTGCGGGGTCGAGCGCGGCCAACTCGTTCATCAGACGATTTGCGTTGGCTACATAAGCCGCATGGTGGGTTCCGTGGTGCAGCTCCATGATGCGCGCACTTACCACCGGTTCCAAGGCGTCTAGGGCATAGGCAGCTCGGGCAAGGTATAGGAAGCATCTGGATTCATCCGTAATCGCTACCCACATCGACTGCTCCCCAAACGTCGCCAACGATTCGTCTTAAACAATTGCTCTCCCGCGAGGCTTTCCGTCTGCTTCAGCACGTTTGCGGGTAACTACTCCGTGAGGGCAACCCTGCCATCCGACCTCAACAGGGGGCACCATGACAACCGACAATTTAAACTGGCTCCGCCTCGCGCTGTTGGACAGCACAACGCAGCAACGCCCCATCGATCCATCGCCACTCGATCTGGGTGAGGTGGTTTACGACTCCAAGCACCGAGATGAGGGCGCCGTCGGGTCGCCAGGCCCCTGAATATCGGTGAGGGTATCGGTCCCAGTCGGGGTTTCGATGGCTGGCACTTAGTCACGCAGATCACGGACAGCTACGGAGTTCTATCCGTGAGGGACGGCAGTGTTTCAATTGCCAGGCTCCGGGGTATCGAGAATGGGAACAATGAAGCACTTCACTTGGAGGCAAGATGAAAACGCTTAAACACGTCCGAGAAGGTATGCGTGTAGTGGATGACACCGGCACGGCTGTCGGCTCAGTGCATGACTTGAAGATGGGCGATGCGCAGGCTGCGTCGTCGGAAGGTCAGGTGATGGAGCAGAGCGGGAACCTTGAGGAATTTCTGGAGGGTTCCGATGGACCTGTGATGCCAAGGGTGCCCCCTGAGGAACGCGATCGGCTGCTGCGATTGGGCTACGTGGAGGTACGTCGCAACGGCGTTCTCCGACACACGAGTCTCTTCGTCGCATCTGATGAGATCGATCGGATCGAAGACGATGTGCTTCACCTGTCGATCGGTGCAACCGATCGAAGTCATTGAGTCGTTGCCAGCGCAATGCTCGGCATCCCGTTCATCCATCTCATCGTGTGATCCGTTGCCGCTATACGTTCCAACAACTAGCGTCTCGTTGCCCATCGTTTTCGCTGTAGGGAGCGGGAACGGCCTCGAGAAGATGGCTTCGGATTGACGTGGTTCGCCGGCCTTCAAAAGTTCGTTAACGATGTCGGGTGACACATCGTGCATGAAGGTAATCATCAAATCGAACTTGGGGTCGACCCCGATTCGGCGGCGTACTTCGCCCTGGCTTCGGGATGGCCGGTACTGCTGCCACATTCCCCCGGGGACTCTCCTGGTGCGGGGATCATCTGAGCGACGAGGACGATCAGGTCGGCGTGAACGGTGCCAGTAATGGGCTCAGCTCGCACCAACACCGCCAACCACAATAAGCCCAGAACTACTTCGTGCGCTTACTAAACTTGTTGCCGCACCCTAATCAGGATCGGCTTGAAAATCCTCCCCGTGACGGTCGAGCCAGAAATTCTTGTACGAAACAATGTCGACAGCGTGGCCATGGCGGAGCGCTGAACACCCCGCAATCCCAGACGATCCTCGACAAGGTGGTGACTCGTGCCGTCGTGACGGCTGAGAAGGCGCAGATTTTCGAGCCGGATTTTTCAAGTCACGTTTGAGGTCACCACGTCCGGGGTAAGGACGGTTATACGCAAATTGTTTCGTAGCGGTGCGTGATCTTCGATGCGCTTTGATAGAGGAGCTGAACTATGCCAGACCACGACCACGATGACCGGCAGGGTCTGGATGCCATGCCACCGATAGCCGACCAGTACACTTGGGATGCCTCGTTGGCGGAGTTGCGGGCACGGGAGAAGGCGTCCACGCATGAGCTTGACGCCATCGCCGCAGCCCGGCGACGCCTACCAATGGTGGAGCTTCCCAAATACACCCTTGAAGGGGCCGACGGGCCCCTTCAGCTCGCAGACGTGTTCGAAGGTAAGCGTCAACTCATCGTCTACAGCCACATGTGGTTTCCGGGTGAGACATGGCAGTGCTCGGGTTGCACCGGGCTTACTAGCCAATACACCCGGCTGGAGTTCCTGGACCCCTACGATGCCCGTTTCGTCATCGTCACCCAAGGCCCAATCAATGAGGCGCTGGCATACAGGGCCAGGGTCGGCAACAAAATGGTGTGGTACTCCACCGCCAACAGCCCGTTCGGCACCGACATGGGAGCTCCTCCCGACGGCGGCTTCCAGGTCAACGTCTTCCTGCGAATCGGCGAGACCGTCTATCGCACGTACAACACCCAGGGTCGCGGCACCGAGCAACTCAGCCACACATTCCCGCTAATCGACCTCTTGCCTTAC
>JANMEI010000013.1:0-2992 GCA_031376865.1 Acidimicrobiia bacterium
GGGTTGCTGCCGCCGACCCCGTCGTGGGGTGTGATGGTGGGTGAAGCTCGTGACTACATCACCACAAACCCGCATCTGTTCTTCGTCCCCGCCGGAGCGCTTCTTATTACGACGCTTGCCTTCACGTTTATGGGCGATGGGCTTCGAGATGCCTTGGATCCCAAGATGCGTGGCGTCAAGTAGACCCCACCGCTGCTGTACTGCATTACCGTATTACAGGAACTTCCCAGTTTTCCCGCCTTAAAGGACCCCTTCCGTGCTTACCTATCTGATCATTGCCCTCAACGTCACCTCGGCACTCGCCATGATTGTGCTGGTCTTGTTGCACTCAGGGCGTGGCGGCGGTCTGTCAGATATGTTCGGTGGTGGTGCTGCCAGCGCCGCCGCAGGTTCCACCGTTGTTGAGCGCAACCTCGATCGCCTCACCGTGATTGCTGGCCTGACGTGGATCTTCACCGTGGTGATCCTGGCTCTTCGTCTGCAATAGACGAGATACTGATGACATCGACCAACGAACTCCTGCTCTCGGTACGCGATCTGCGTACCTACTTTCATACCGACGAAGGTGTCGTCAAAGCTGTTGATGGAGTCAGCTTCGACATTCATGCTGGCGAAGTGTTGGGAATAGTCGGCGAGTCAGGCTCGGGCAAGTCGGTAACGGCGATGTCTATCCTCGGGCTGATCGCGATCCCACCGGGGAAGATCGAAAGCGGTCAGATCCTGTGGAAGGGTCGAGATCTACTGACGATGTCCGACAAGGAACTACGCACCGTTCGCGGCGGCGAAATTGCGATGATTTTTCAAGATCCGATGTCATCGCTCAATCCGGTGTACACGATTGGAAACCAGATCGAAGAGATGATCCGGGCGCACCAAACGATGTCGAAGAAAGCAGCACGCACAAAAGCCATCGAGATGCTCGGTTTGGTCGGTATCCCTCGTCCGGCCGAACGAGTCGACGATTATCCCCACCAATTCTCCGGTGGCATGCGCCAACGAGCGATGATCGCAATGGCATTGGCCTGCGAGCCCGAATTGTTGATCTGCGACGAACCCACCACCGCACTTGACGTCACGGTACAAGCGCAGGTCCTTGAAGTAATCGAAAACTCCGCCTCACAGCTCGGCGCTGCGATTCTGCTCATCACGCACGACCTTGGCGTCGTGGCTGGAATGACCGATCGGGTAATGGTGATGTACGGCGGCCAGGTCGTCGAAAAGGCTGAAGTTGAAGACCTCTACTATCAACCGCGGATGCCATATACCTGGGGACTTTTGGAATCCATTCCTCGTGTCGATCAATTGGGTGGAGGTCGGCTACACCCGATTCCCGGGGCACCACCGCTGATGTCTCGCCCTCCGGCCGGTTGTCGATTCTCACCTCGCTGTGTCCATGTGCAGGAAAAGTGTTCCGCAGCGGTTCCCGAGCTGATCTCCGTCGGCCCCAATCACGAGGCACGTTGCATACGCATCAACGAACCCGGCTTCAGTAGCAACGCTCCAACAATCGGGACTGCGAGCAGCCCTCAATGAATGATTCACGAGCCGTCCCGCTGTTGGAAGTCCGCAACCTCGTCAAGCATTTCCCAGTCCAACGAGGCCTCTTAAAGCGTACGGTCGGCCAGGTCAAGGCAGTCGACGACGTCAGCTATTCCGTCTTTAAAGGCGAAACCTTTGGTTTGGTGGGCGAGAGTGGTTGCGGCAAATCGACGACTGCTCGCCTTGTACTCAAGCTCATGCGCGCAACCAGTGGGCAGATCTTCTTTGCCGGCACTGACATCACCAATCTGGATGGCGAATCGGTCCGAAAGCTTCGGGCCGAAATGCAGATCGTGTTTCAAGACCCCTACGCGTCGCTCAATCCTCGGATGACCATTCGCCAGATCATCGCCGAACCAATGCTGGTTCAGGGCATCGACAAGGTCGCAGCTGACAAGCGCGTCGACGACCTCTTGGTTACGTGCGGCTTGGCACTAGAACACGGCTCGCGTTACCCACACGAGTTTTCCGGCGGTCAACGTCAGCGTGTCGGCGTTGCTCGGGCCCTTGCCAACAAGCCGAAGCTGATCTTTCTTGACGAACCCGTTTCCGCCCTAGACGTTTCCATCCAGGCCCAAATTGTGAACTTGCTTGAAGATCTTCAAGCCGAGCTGGGGCTGACGTATGTCTTCATCGCTCACGATCTGTCAGTTGTTGCTCACATCTCCGATCGAATCGGTGTGATGTATCTCGGCAAGATCGTCGAAATGGGCACCCGTGAAGAGGTGTTTAATCACCCGTCGCACCCGTATACGAAGGCGTTGCTGTCAGCAGTTCCGTTGCCCGACCCTCGGTTGGAACGTGAACGTAAGCGTGACCGGATCGTCTTACAGGGCGACATTCCATCGCCAGCCGACCCGCCGTCGGGTTGTCGATTCCGTACACGGTGCTGGAAAGCCGAAGATGTTTGTGCTGCGGCCGAGCCACCTCTCGAAGTGCCCGTCGGCTTGACCCACAAGGTCGCCTGCCACTTCCCCGAATAGGCATGATCAGCGATTCGCATTCCGCGTTGGTGCGGGATCTGTGGGTTACCCAGCTTGGACCCGACGCAGGCAAGCCTGTGCTGTTGGTCCACGGATCAACCGAAATAGGCGAACACGACTTTTGCGAAGCCTCGGACTTGGCGTCCCGGCTGGCTACCGCCGGATACCGGGTCATCATCCCCGACTGCCCGGGCCATGGCCGATCGGCGGTCGAACGCCATCTTGATGGCACCGTGGTGTATTCGTTTGCTCGAATGGCCGAGCAACTTTCCGAGGTCGTACGTGAGCTTATCGGTGCTGAGGGTCAAGCTCACGTCATCGGGCATTCCAATGGTGGAACAGTAGCTCTCTACCTTGCCCGATTTCATTCGGACGTTGTCGACCGGGTGGTTGCGCTGGCCGGAAACGCCTACATCGACGAGCGCATCATTGTAGGTGTACCGCCGAAGATGGCTCCCGAAAGAATTGAG
>JANMEI010000026.1:0-2436 GCA_031376865.1 Acidimicrobiia bacterium
GATCGAGCCGTTTATTCCGATGATGTTGTTTGCCATCGTGTTTGGCCTGTCAATGGACTACGAAGTCTTCCTGCTCACTCGCATCAAAGAAGAGTACGACCGCACCGGTGATGCCAGAGAGTCCGTCGCCGACGGTCTTGCTGCAACCGCCAAGGTCATCACTGCCGCCGCCGCAATCATGGTGGTGGTGTTCGGATCGTTTCTTCTCGAAGAGGACCGGATCACCAAGCTGTTCGGCTCGGGCCTTGCCCTAGCGGTCCTCCTCGATGCCACCCTGGTGCGCATGTTGCTCGTCCCCGCAACGATGGAACTCCTCGGCTCCCGCAACTGGTGGATACCGCGCTGGCTGGATCGCATCCTTCCGAAACTCAACATCGAAGGCTCAACCCACTCTCCCAGTCCAGGTGCCAACTCGGCTGCGGTCCCAGCTGGCCGACCTGTCGCATGAAGGAACGAATGAAAGCACTGATCTACAAGAAGTACGGATCCCCGAGTCAACTTCAATTGATTGATGTCGAACGACCAATTCCGAAGGCAAACGATCTGCTCGTCAAAGTTTGCGCCACGTCGCTGAACAAAGCGGATTGGCTGTCGCTCACGGGAGAAACACTGCTCATCCGCCTTGCGGTCGGAGGCCCGTTCTCGCCGAAGCACGCGATTCTCGGGGCCGACGTTGCCGGCCAGGTTGAAGCCGTCGGCTCGGCCGTAACTCAATTCAAGCCGGGCGACGAAGTGTTCGGAGATCTCAGCGCGCATAGTTTCGGCAGCCTCGCTGAGTACGCCTGCGCGCCTGCATCGGCCTTTGCCCCGAAACCTTCATCTCTCTCCTGCCAGGAGGCAGCAGCAATGCCGATGGCGGGCGTCACGGCCCTCCAAGGCCTGCGGGACAAGGGGAACGTTCGCAGCGGACAGCGGGTGCTGATCAACGGCGCATCAGGTGGCGTTGGCACCTTCGCCGTGCAGATCGCGAAGGCATTTGGTGCGGAGGTGACGGCGGTGTGCAGCACTCGTAATGTGGACATGGTCCGGTCTCTCGGGGCGGACCACGTCATCGACTACACCAAAGAAGATTTCACTCGCGTTGCCGAGCGATACGACCTCATCTTCGCCGCGAATGGTGATCTTTCGCTGTCTGCATATCGTCGTCTCCTGGCGCCGAGGGGAACCTGCGTGATCGGCGGTGGTTCCATGTCGCAAATCTTCGCAGGGATACTTCGGGGCCCGCTGTCTTCGGCGTTCAGCGGCAAGAAGATCCGAAGCCTGATGGCGAAACCGAATCAAACGGATTTGATGACCCTTTCGGAACTGGTTGCAACTCAACATGTTCGTCCCGTGATCGACAGGTGTTACCCCTTCAGCGACACGCCCGACGCGTTCCGCTATCTGGGCGAAGGGCACGCTCGCGGCAAGGTCGTCATCGAAGTCGCCGCCGATGCGCTCACCTTTCCGAAAAACCTCGGCAGCACGAAGTAGCTGAACATGGGAAGCGAAGCCGAATTCATTACCGAAAGCACGTCTCGCAACAAAACGACGTGTCACAAACGGCGTTACGGGCTGGTTAGATCGCCTTTACATGAATGTTGTTGTAAGCGGCCGATAGCCGTTGGAGGTCGTCTTCGTCGCCGGTAATGATGACGCCTCCGCCTGCCTCTATTGCTGCTGCGACAACGTGGGCGTCAGCCATGTCTTTTGAGCCGGTCTTCGCTGCGGATAAAACCCCGCCAACCAACCGTGCGAATGGACGATCGGTATCGCGAACATAAATTGCCGTTTCGCGGCTGAGGCAAGCGTCAACTGTCTGATTGTGGTGCGGACCCCGATACAACTCCGCAAGAATCACGGCCGGGACAACGACGTCACGCTCGAGTCGTCTGGCCGCTTCGAGCGCAGCGCGAACTTCTTGGAATTTTGATCCTCGCTGATTTCCTAAACTTGAGATCGCTGCTGCGTCGAGAACCAAAACAAGGCTCATCCGAGCAGGTCCATGTACTTTTGGACAAGCTTTTCGTTCACCGCTCCGTGTGTTGCTTCGAAACCATCGAGCATCTCGCCAAGCAAACGGTGACGGCGTCGACGTTGAAGTTCAGCGCGGATCGCATCATTGACTTGTGACGAGAGTCCTTCGCCGCCACGCTCGAGTTCTTCGACCAAGTCTTCGTCTAAGGACACTGACACTTTTCGTTTCGTTGTGGTCATACCCATAGCCTACTAAGGTAGGAGACGCTGGTCTACCGCACTTCGCTACCCTCACTTCCGGCGATCAGGCGGAAGCGAAAGACTTCCAAGAGTCCTATCCGGCTGCGTTGAATGCCACCTTGATCCACGCAATCACTTCGGCGTCAAGGTCATCGATACCGGAAAGACTGATCTTGTGTGAGCAGATACCGTTCGGCTTTTCAGCTTCGAGCTTTCCTGTTGGCTCGACACCTTTCAAAT
>JANMEI010000036.1:0-5028 GCA_031376865.1 Acidimicrobiia bacterium
CCAACAACTGAGCGGCGTGATCAACGGCAGTGTCAATAGCGCAATCGGGTCGTTCGCGCTCGGAACGGGAACTGCTTGGACTGACACCTGGGTTGACGTGACGATGACCTCGACAGCTTCGCAGGCAGCTCCGTTCGCTACCAGCTTGACCACTTCGGGTTCGGCGTATTTTGGTCGTCTCGCCGCCCCGCAAACACCGATTCAACCTACGACGCCTCGGGGGTCCGCAGGGCAGTCCCCGACGCAAACAACGCTTCCTCGCGGCGCAGCCCCACAGGCCTAGAAGCTGAACCAAGCATGCTCAAGTGACGAGTTGTTCACTGGCAAAACAACAGATCGGGCCGTGTGATCACAGGTAAGACCTGTTCGACTGAAAGCAACGCGAGAAGAGGTTGCTATGCGCGCTCTGCGCACGACAGGTCAATGGTTAGTTGTGTTCGCAATTGCGACGGTGATTCTCGCGCCGCCCGCTCGCTCGCAGGAGAATCGCGCACAACAACAGACGGAAAGCGGTGCCCGACGAAACGCTGGCAAAGATGAACGTGGAGTCAGAGGTCGAAAAGTCAAAGATGTGGTGAACGAAGCGCGATCGAATCGAAACCTTTCGGCGATCGTGTCTGAGGAAGTCATTGAACTCGCCGCCGATGACAATGCGTACCTTGATGGAACCGGCCAACCGTTTTATGCCGACTTTGGCTTGTACGACGACTCGACCGCGGATCCGTCAAGTCCGGAGACCGCACAGATCATCAATGCGCAACCTGCAGCGAACGCGTTCGCGCTTCACAGCCGACCCGGTAGCAACAAAACCATCTACCTCGACTTCGACGGTGACACCATCACTGACTCTGCCTGGCTACCATCTGGTCAAACGAGCAAGACCGTTCCTGCCCTTGATCGCGATGGTGCTCCTGGTTCGTTTAGCGATGCAGAACGTAACTACATCGTTAGTGTTTGGCAGAGCGTCTCGGAAGATTACGCTCCGTTTGATGTCGATGTCACCACCCAACTCCCTCCGGCAACAGCACTGAGCGTTGACTTTGCCGGCGATGCGGTCTTCGGCGTTAAAACCACCATCACTCCGGAGAACTGGTTGTGTGGTGCAGGTTGCGTTGGTGTTGCGTACATCAACGTTTTCGGAAGCAACCTTTCTCAATTCTCTCGCTCCTTTTACAGTCCAGCTTGGGCATTTCCGACGTCCAACATGTCGGCGGCTGCGCTCGCGCAAACCATTTCCCATGAGGTTGGTCACAACATTGGCCTCAACCACGACGGCACAGCTACTGCTAGCTACTACGCGGGCCACAACAACTGGACGCCGATCATGGGCTCGGCAACGTCACGGGTGTACACCCAATGGTCACGGGGAGAATATGCAGGTGCCAACAATCAAGAGGACGACCTCGCTCTGATCGCGCAGCGAATACCGTATGCGGCTGATACTGCCGGGTCGGCCTTAGGCACCGCAACGCTGGTGCCGATCACGTCAACAAGTATTTCGCAAACGACGATCTCGTCCAGTGCCGACGTTGACCTGTATCGAATCGATGGTGCAACTTTCGTTCAACCAACCATCACAATGGCCCCGTTTGGCCCCAATCTGTACGCAACGATGAAGATCCTCGACTCGGCGGGAACCGTTGTTGCTACGAGTAGCCCCACATCAGGTACCACTTCGTTGACACACTCATCGGTTTCGCCTTCCACCTTCTACATTTCCGTAGAGCCAACCGCAAACGGAACTCCAAGCACCGGGTTTTCGACCTACGGATCCGTTGGGGTGTACTCGCTTCAGTTGTCACTCCTCAACAACCCGCCATCGGTTTCCAACATTCAGATTGCGCCAACGGGCGATGGCACGGTGACCGCGACATGGACCGCCCCAACGACAACAGCCACATTGACGTATGAGGCAACGTCGTGCATCAACTCGATTTGCGCTGCGCCGGTGACGACGAGCCTTCCAACGGTGACGTTCACAAACCTCCCGATTGGTTCATCAGCGTACGTACAAGTCAGATCCAAGAATCAAGTTGGTTCACCGAGCGCCCTAACGAGTTCTTCCACGATCGCTGTTCTCGCCCGCCCAACCTCACCGACCACCCAGAAACTCCGATTTGATGCAGCAACGAATCGAGTCACCATTGATTGGACTGCTCCTGGGGTGTCTGCTCCTTCGTCGATTGTCGAAATGACGTTCTCGATTCAGACATCCTCACAAACAATCAACGGAATCTTGCCCAGCTCGGCAGGATCAATGGTTGTTCAACTCAACGCGGTGGGTGACTGGATCGACGTCACGATGTCGTCGAGAAGCGATGCACCGACGCCCCTCAACCTCAGTCAACCGATCACAACACGACTCGACATAGGACGGATCGCCGCATCGCCAAGCGCGCCGCCATCAGGGGCGACACCCCGGGGAGCGGCGCCGCAAGCTCCAACCGTTGGCACGGTGCCGAGAACCGCAGCTCCGCAGGCGTAGTTACACACGTTGAACTGATCGTCACTCATGAATTTGGGTGTTGCTGAGGGCCTCACCACGCACTAAAACTGGCTGTTGCCGATCGCGCTTCATGCGGTTCGGATTCTGAGGCAGGCCGCTGACGTGCATCACCAACACATCCGACGCATCGTAGTTTTGGCGTCTGTTACCGCGCTTCTCTTCGCTGGCCAGGGGAACACACGCTCATCACGTAAGTCGGCTCGACCGGCTCGCAAAGCTGGATCTGCCAGCCGCCAGGTAGCCCAAGTGACTCCATCGGCGCCGGCAGCCGAACCGGCAACGGCAACGTCAACGTCATCCGAACCAGTGCCAATCCCCGGCCTCCGACGGGTTGGAGATGTGGTCCGCTCGGTAGGCAATGCAAGCGGAAGGGCGGCGGCGTTAGACCCTCGGTTGGCTGACGTGGCAAACGACCCAAACGCGTATCTCGATGCTGGAAACGCGCTCTTATACGTCGACGCGTTTCAAACGTCTTCGGCCAGCACGTCTGATCAACCAGCACCGGCGCCACCCACGGGCGCGGCGATAGGACAGTCTGTATTTGATCCCAACGCGACTAATCCATTCGCTCTCAGCAGTAAACCCGGGAGCACCAAGACGATCTACTTGGATTTTGATGGCGCAGTCGTCGAAAACACCGTGTGGAACACGTCGGTCTGGAACTCGGGGCCTCGTACGTTTCGACCCTACGATCTTGACGGCGACTACACGACCTTTGCGGGGGAGGCTTGGGCGATCTGGCAAGTCTGGAATGCTGTTGCCGAGGATTTTGCTCCGTTTGATGTCAATGTGACCACCATCGCCCCACCGCCCGAGGCGCTCGAACGTACGTCGTTTGCCGATCCGATTTTTGGAACAACGGCCCTGATCTCCCAAGACAACTTGGTCTGTCCAGGATCGTGCGGCGGAGTCGCGTACATCGGCTTTATGGGGGATCCGGCTTACGCTCCAGCCTTTGTTTTCCCAACCGTGGGCCAAACGCCCGCTGGCGTCGCCAACACCGTGTCGCACGAGGTTGGCCACAACCTTGGTCTTAACCATCACGGAACAACCACGGAGGCCTACTATCGCGGCCACGGGGATTGGGCGCCAATTATGGGATTTCCGTACGACCAGTTTTGGAATACTCGTCGGTACTCACAATGGTCAAAAGGTGAGTACGCCAACGCCAATCGTCCCAACCAAGACGACCTCGCCATCATCCGATCCGTGATCGGTTCGCACACCGACGAAGCTGACCCTACGTCCGGAGCCACCCCCCTTGCGCTCGGGTCCGCTGTCACAACGACTGCTTCTCAGGTGATCGACACAGCCGATGACACGGACTATTTTGCGGTAAATGTGACCACAGGGTTTTTATCAGCACGCATACAAACTCCGACGTTCTCCAACCTTCGAGCAACAATCTCTCTCCTGAACGAAACTGGCGGAACGATTGCTGCGAGTGACCCGAGTACCAGTGGTGGCATTGTCGAAGCAGCAGTGCCCAACGGTCGCTATTTCGTCAAAATTGCTGGCATGGGGCTTTTGACTCCTTCGACGGGGTTCTCCAGCTATGCCAGCTTGGGTTTCTACCGGTTGGCAGTTACCCAAACCGACCAACCGTCCATCCCACAGTCTGTGCAACTTGTACCCTCGGCTGATCGCGAGATGACCGCCTCCTGGCCGGCTTCAACGAGCCGAAGTTCGGGTTCGATTATGACGTACGCGTACCAGATTTGTCTTTCAACAAACCTCAACTGCTCTTCGGGTTCAACGTCCGCGACCACGGTTACGTTTCCTGTGACCGAAGCATTTTGCGAGAGCAAGTACCGCATCTGGGTGCGGGCTCGGGACCAATTCAACAACATCTCGGGGCCTGTCTTCAGTGAAGATGCGTCACCGCTGTGTACTCCCAACCCGCCAACCATTTCCGACGCAACGTTTAGTACTCAACTCGGAACCCTGCGGATCGAACTGGCAGGCGGAAGATCGTATGCACCAGTGGCAACGGTGTCGTACCGGGTTACTTATCTCAACAAACGAACGGGCGAATCCAGCGTCTTCGACATGCCCGCAACAAGCAGTGATTTTACAGTCATCCCGCCCAACGACTGGCTGTACGACACCATCGAGGTATCGATCTCGGCATTCACCGCCCACCCAGCTCCGTGGGATAAAAGTGCAACGGCGTACAAAACATCAATCGAACTTGGGCGTCGCCCCGCACCTCAAGGTGATCCAGTCACCACCCTTCCTCGCACCGATGCACCGCAAGCAGGGCCCGGAACTACCCTTCCAAGGTCGGCTGCTCCGCAGGCTTAATCGGCAGGCTTAATCGGCAGGCTTAATCGACGGGGTCCTCGACGAACTCGGCGAGGCGCTGACCGATTCCCAACAGGGCACCAATGGCGGCCACACTGCGCGCCACTGCTCGACCGTCACCATAGGGGTTATGAGCCCTGGACATCAGATCGTATGCGCGCTGATCTGTGAGGAGCTGGGTCACCTGCTCAACAATCAGCGCCTGATCGGTGCCAACA
>JANMEI010000394.1:0-1698 GCA_031376865.1 Acidimicrobiia bacterium
CACCGATCTCGTTTCGCCTTCAGGCCTCACCGTGCAATTCGTCAACACGGTAACGAGGGGCCCGGCGAACTTCGCTCTCATCGCAACTTCCGACGAAGTGTCCGACGACGGCCGAGAAGTACCTTTCACTGTCACCTGTCCGAACGGGACGGTCAATGTTATCGCCATCATCAACCAGTCGGTGCGTATTGAGGGCGACGGCAACAACCCCATTCTCGACGGAGACGTCTGCACCGTTCGATATCGAGGAGCTGGCCTCGAACTCGACGAGACCCGTACTCGAACGGTCCGGGCCGTCGGGTTGTCCACTGAGGAAGACCATGGGACGATCTCGTCAGTCGAGTTTCAATTCGCCGCCGTGCCCCAAACCAACTCGTTCCTTCCTGACTGCTCGTTGTGCGTATTCAGCACCCAAGGTTCGGGGTTCTCTTCGACCGGGTCAGGCCTCACCACCATCATCGGAGGCCCTATGTACGTGGCTTCCCCGGCACCAGCAGCGGTGTCGATGACCGGCAGCACGCGCATCATCCTCCAGCCGGGTCCGCTCAAAGTCGTTGGAGGCGTTGCTGCTCCATCGAATTCGGTCATTGGCCCGATTGAGACTGGCGCCACCGCGGTTCAAGACGAGTTCGCTGCACTGCCGACTCCTTCGGGCCCAGCGACCCCCAACACCTCAAGCGTCGACTGGTTCGCAGCACCGGGGGTGACAGGTCCCCCGGTCCGAGCCGATGGTCAGTACCGAGACATTTCGATTCTGGCATCCGGTACGTTCCGGCTGCCGCCTGCTCACCAATTCCGATCCGTGACCGTTGGCTCCGGAGCGACCCTGGTTGTTCCGCCCGGCTTTTACGGCAATCTCCGGACGATTGGAACAGGAGCGATCATCGCGGAAGGCGGCACGATCGTCGTCTTTGGGGAAGTCCGACTCACAGGATCAGGGGGACTCACCTTGAACTCAGCCTCGCTCTACCTCACGTGCCGCAGTGTCAACGGGATGGATCCTCGATCCTGCAACCTGGGCGAGACCGGAGCGACGCTCAGTCTCGCCGGGTCGAACAGCGCCACCGCGACGCAGACATCACCGCTCGGACTTGCGATCCGCTACCACCCGAACAATCGCGCCAGTTTGGACGTGACCGGCAGCGGGACAATCATGCTCGGTCAGAACGGAATCTACGCGCCGCGAAGCGAACTCCGAATGACCGGTTCCGCATCGCTTGGTGCGAAGACTCTCAGCGTCGGATCGGTGCGCTTGACGGGTAACACAACGCTTCGCGTCGGGGCCGTCTAGCGGCTTCGAAATCGGTGGTGTCTCTATGAGAAAGCTACACATTTTCGTTTCGCTCGTGCTTTGTTGCACCGGGTGCGTCTCAATCGACAATGGAGCGAGCCAAGAAGAACTGCGGAAACGAATCCGTGAGATCGAGATCCCCCGAGGCATTCCCGAGCTTTCCAACTCTGACTTTCAGGAAAAAAAGAACGACATGGTCAGCGGGGAAGAGTTCGAGAACTATCTCGCGCAATGGGGATTGACACCCTCCCGTCTTCCTGACGAGGAGCGGTTCGCCCTGACCCGCCAACTCGCGAAAGCCGCGGAAAAGGCGGGCTACAAAATTGTCAACACCTACTGCGACTCCAGGTCCGAAAATTTCACTGCGATAAACGCATCAAAACCGGATCTTCGCCTCAGAGGACGCG
>JANMEI010000113.1:0-1264 GCA_031376865.1 Acidimicrobiia bacterium
CGAGCCGATCTTTATGGAATGCCCGAATCCGGGGCTCGGGGTCAAACAACGGCACGCCCACCAAAATGGCCGCCTCCAGCATGGTGCCGACAGCAACGGTGGGGTCGCCCCGTTCGACTTTCATAATCGTTGGATGCGACACCCCGACGCGCTGTGCCAGTTCGTTGATTGACCAACGCCGCCGCAAACGCTGGATCTTGATCGACGCTGCAAGAAGCTGAAGCGCTTCAGCGGTAAGCATCGAAATTGGGTGGCTCACCATAAAGTTAACTTTAGCTGATCTTGCTTACATTCAAGTATAAATAGATTTTGAAAGTGGCGGATCGAGCGTGAAGGGTGTGCGGATGGACAGTGGGTGAGCGGGTTAACATGATCGTCCACGTTGTGTGGGCTCGCCCAGTGCCAGCCCCTGCAACGCAACCGAAGACATCGGCAATCACATCCGCAAGAACACCCCCTCGCAGAGGGAGAAAGGCTTCTCTCGATATGGCACGTCCACCCGCCGCCGACAGCCTTTCCCAGCGTCTCTTTGCCCTGCTTGAGCCAGTCCTGGCCGATGCCCAGTACGAGCTGGTCGACATCGAAACCGACTCCGTCGCCGGCGCCGCCGTTATCCGAGTCCTGCTTGATCGCAGCGCCGATCACCAACTCGGCCCCCGTATCGACCTCCTTGGCGTAACCGATGCAACGCATGTCATCGATGACTACCTCGAAGCGCACGACCCAGTGGCCGAGGCATTCACCCTCGAAGTATCAAGCCCCGGATTAGAACGGCCGCTACGCACCCCCTTGCACTTCGCTCGATTTGTCGATGCTGAAGTGACCGTAAAAACCATCGCCGGCACCGTGGGCGATCGCCGGGTGCAGGGGATTCTCGAAGCCGCAGACGCCGAGGCCGATGGCAACATCATCATCGGGGGCCGCACGATTGCCTACGCCGACATCGAACGCGCCCGCAGCGTGTTCCGTTGGGGCGAAGAAGAAGGCACGCCAACCCCATCGGGGCAGCCCCGCAAAAAGGGTGCGCTCCCCAAGGGCCAACGCACGATCCACCCCAAAGCGCTCCTGCAACAACAAATGCAGGCCGACCAGGTTGAGCCGTCTGCGCTAGCCTCTCAGACCCCGACAACGTCACACGATTTACCCGACTCTTCTCCCGACTCTCCAAGAAACACAACTAGAAACACACCTGAGGTAGCTCCATGAAGCTCAATACAGAACTGATGGATGCGCTCGAATTGATCGAGCGCGAGAAGGGTGTCGT
>JANMEI010000115.1:0-1641 GCA_031376865.1 Acidimicrobiia bacterium
CGATGCGCACAATCTCTTCGACGGCTCCGTTGAGGTACCCCTCAATGTCGGTCAACCACAAGGCATGTTGATCGGGGTTGCGAGTAAGAAAATTGAGCCCGTGTGCGATGGCATTTCGCGTCGTTTCGTTTCCGGCAACAACGAGCAAGATGAAGAACGATCCCAGCTCTTGATCGGTGATCCCTTCGCCATCAACCTCGGCGTTCACCAGTGCGCTGGTGAGATCGTCGGTGGGGTTCTTTCGGCGCTCGGCACCAAGTTCGCTGACCAGAGTGTGGAGATCGTTGCCTGCTTCGAGCAACTTCAGTACCACGGTGTCTGGGTCGGTCTCCGGCATGTATTCCGGATCTGCGAGGCCCAAGATGATGTTGGAGCGGCTGAAGATCACCTCGTACTTTTCTGGGGGGATCCCCATCATGTCGCAGATCACTTTGAGTGGGAGTTTGGCGGCGACGTCGAGGACAAAGTCGCCCGAGCCATGACCTGCCAATACGTCGTCAACAATTGCGGTAGCCGCTCGTTGGACATCGTCTTCGACTCGCTTGAGCATCTTGGGCGTAAATGCCGCGCTGACAATCTTGCGTAAGCGGGCGTGGCGGGGGTCGTCCATGTTGATCATCGACCCAAAGAAGTCGTTCATAAACTCGGGGAGGTCAGCAATGCTGGTGGCACCCCGGGCCGATGAATACAGATCGGACTGGCGGCTGACCTCCAAGATGTCGGCATGGCGGGTGATGGCGTAGTAGCCGGGTCCTCGTTCGATGCCGTTTGCCGCCATTTCTGGCTCGGCCAGGAACGGAAGCGCTGGTTGTGCTCGGAGTTCGGCAAACGCTTCGTCTCGGACTGACAACGGGAGTTTCCAGAATTCAAGGTCGGAAAGGTCTGGGGTGCCGTTCGTGTCGCGGACGATCTGGGGGGAAGAAGCATTCACAGTGCAGAATCTAGATCGTTCGAGCAAAAAGTTCACATTCACTTTGCCGTGATCGTGCAGACGTGACGATCAATCAAGTGTCAGACTGAACCGATGCAACTGGTTGTCGATTTGTTGAAGTGCGAGAGCAATGGATTGTGTGTCAGACAAGCGCCGGGTGTGTTCGAGTTAAGCGACGACGATGAGTTGGTCGTGCTCAACGATTCGCCTGACGAATCGGAGCGAGTTCAGGTTGAGATGGCAGTTAAAATGTGCCCAAAACAGGCGCTTTCTCTGCTCGGGTAATAGTTCCGCAGCGGAAGCAAACGATTCGCGCGACTGACCAGTGCGCTTACAAAATCGCTAACACGTCTGACGCGTGAACGTCTCGATCGTTAGCGGCAGGGCTGGTAGTTGGCACCGGTGCGCCGAGTCCGTAAGCCCACACACTTGCCACGGAGTTGACAAAATCTCGCAACCCTCGGGGTAGGGGGAAATACTCATCTTCGTCGATGACCCGCTGATGGGTGACGAGATCTGACGTCGCGAGACGGGCGACGATTTGTTGAACGAGGCCATCGGGAGCTGACGCTCCGCTGGTGACGACAACCCGGCCCGAGAGGTCGTTGGGTACTTCGTCTACGGTATTGATGCGGAGGACCCGAGCGGCGCCGGTAGCCGTCGCAACCTTGGCAAGGGCAACCGTGTTGGACGAATTTTGTGATCCAACG
>JANMEI010000127.1:0-3405 GCA_031376865.1 Acidimicrobiia bacterium
AACAAGATGACCGGGCAGCGAGAAGACATCACGATCGACCGACTCGTTGCGGGCGGCGACGGAATGGGACGGCTTGCCGATGGTCGGGTGGTGTTTGTTCCAGGGACGTTGAGTGGCGAAAAGGTGACGGTCGAACTGGTCCAGCAAAAGCGCGACATGGCCCGCGGCCACCTGATATCGGTCAACTCGGCAAGCGCCGATCGCGTTGAAGCACCGTGTCCTCGGGTGGCTGCCGGTTGCGGTGGATGTGATTGGCAACACCTCCGCGTTGATGCGCAACATCGGGCAAAGCGAGAAGTGGTTGTCGATGCGTTCACCCGAATCGGCAAACTGGCCGACGTTGACGCAATTCTTCGCTTTGGAGGGTCAGTGGGCGATGAGCAATCGATGGGCTGGCGAACCACGGTTCGGGCCGCGGTCAATCGAAATGGCCGGGCCGGATTTTATCGTATAGGTACACATGATGTGTGTACCACCGGCCCATGCCCGGTCACCCATCCCGTGATTGCCAATATCCTCGATGCCGGGCAGTTTGTGGGGAGCGATGAAGTGCTGATTCGCGTTGGACTCACTGCACAACATGTGATCGTTGCTGCTGATCAGCCAGCCGGTGTCAAATTGCCAGCCATGCCAAAAGGTTGGACAGCCGCCATTGTGGCGAAAGTCGCTAAGGCTGGGGGTGCCAGCAGTTTCACCGAACACATCGCCGGCGTTGAACTGCGAGTGTCCGTCGGCTCGTTTTTTCAGTCATGCCCAGCGGCCGCGGAGCTGTTGGTAGCGACAGTGTCAGAAATGCTTGCTGACCAAGGCGAACCCGACGTCTTTGTAGATCTCTACGGAGGCATTGGGTTGTTCGCCGCCACGGTCGGGAAGAGCGCGAAGGAAGTGGTGGTAGTCGAATCGTCTCCGAGTGCGATCGATGATGCTCGATGGAACCTTGGTGAAGGTGCCGTTGTGCACCGCTCGCAGATCGAAGAATGGGAGGCACCTCGGCTCGTTCGTCGTTCGCGACTGACGCACGTGGTGGCCGATCCGGCGCGAACAGGCCTCGGCCGTGAGGGAGTTGCCGCCGTTCTGGCATGTCAGCCCGATGCGTTGGTGTTGGTGAGTTGCGATGCAGCAGCTGGCGCTCGCGATGCTCGAATGCTGATCGACAACGGCTACGAACTGAGAGACGCGGTCGTGCTGGATCTGTTCCCGCACACTTCTCACGTCGAAATCGTCACTCGATTCGAACTGAAGACACCAAAGGTGCATGCTTCGCTCAACACTTGACCCTACGCGATTGCTGACGGCTCGGGCCCTACGGATTCGCTTCGCTCACCACTTGACCCTACGCGATAACTTCTATGTCGTCATGAACCCACCAGTTTCCCTCGCCGGTGACCGCCTCAGTGTGCTCACCGTCCATGCCCATCCCGACGATGAATCCTCCAAAGGGGCAGGCACCCTTGCTCGGTACAGCGACGAAGGTGTCCTCACCACTCTGGTGTGTTGCACCGGCGGCGAGTTAGGCGACATTGCCAACCCAGCCATGGACCGTGACGACGTGAAGGCCAACTTGGCCGCTGTTCGGGCTGAGGAGTTGGCCACCGCAACCAAAGTGATTGGCTTCTCTGAAGTTGTCATGCTGGGCTATCTCGATTCGGGGATGGCTGAATCTGAAGCGAATAACGACCCGCGTTGTTTTCATCAGGCTGACCGCGATGACGCCGTTGCCCGCCTCGTCGGGATCATCCGGCGGGTAAAACCGCAAGTGATGATCACCTACAGCGACGACCAACAGGGCTATCCCCACCCTGATCACCTCGCAGTTCATGAAATCACCGAACCGGCGTTTCATGCAGCAGGGCAGGTCGATTATCGTCCCGAACTTGGCCCTGCCTGGCAACCGCAGAAACTGTATTACTCAGCGTGGGCAAGGGTTCGAGTCATGACGTTTCACCAAGCGTTTTTGGAGCGAGGAATCACTTCGCCGTTTGACGAAAAATGGTTCGAACGGCCATCGGCTGATCATCGCATTACCACTCGGGTCAACATTGGTCCGTGGTACGCGCGTCGGTGCGATGCGCTTCGGGCCCATGCGACACAAATCGATCCGCTCTCGCCGTTTTGGTTTGGACTGCCCGACGAGGAAGCCGCTGAGATCTATCCATTTGACGATTTCATTTTGGCCCGGGCGGTAGTGGACTCACCGGTGTTGTCTGCCACCGGCCACGTCGAGGGAACGTTGCGCACTGACGTCGAAGACGATCTGTTCGCTGGTATTCGTCACTGATCTTTGTCGCGGTACCCTGCTCGGGCCCTACGGATTCGCTTCGCTCACCACTTGACCCTACGCGTTACTTACTGCTCGGGCCCTACGGATTCGCTTCGCTCACCACTTGACCCTACGCGGTCCGCTCTTGACTCTCCCTCGAGGGGAGAGTGCAAACTGGTCCCATGTCCAATGACCCGTTGATGTCGATTGGTGTGTTCTCGACTGCGTCGCTGGTATCCATCAAGGCCCTGCGCCGGTATCACGAGCAGGGCCTCTTGGTTCCTGCCGCGATCGATGGAACTACCGGCTACCGCAGTTACCGTGTGTCGCAACTAGTCGACGCGCAAGTCATCAAACGTCTGCGTGACCTTGATCTGCCCCTTCGTGCTGTCGAGGAAATCGTCCGGGCACGAGATCCTCAGGTGACGCGACGACTGATTGCCGACCACGAGCATCTGATGCGCGAACGGCTGGGCGACCTCACCCGTATCGTCGATGAGTTGCAGCACGCTGTATTGCAACCGTCTCTCCAGACGCCGGCCTATGTACGCGTCGAACCGGACCAACACATCTTGGCGATTACTGAGTTGGTTGATGATCCTGGCCAAGAAAACTACGGCATCTTTCTTGATGGCGCGTACACCCGCATTTGGTCGAATCTTCAGCGGCTCGGTGCCATCGCTACCGGACCCTCAGGGGCGCTGTATCCACCAAAGGTCGAAGGTGGCCCCGAACTCATCACCGCCTTCATGCCGATTGCCGCACCGGTGGTTCTCGATGATGAAGCCATCGCTGACGGGCTTACTAACCACCTACTCGCAGGCACGCCGTGTGCTGTGCTCGCGCACCGTGGCTCGTACAGCACGATGGGCGACTCGTATCGCCAGATCGGTGCCTGGGTAGTAACCAACGCGGCTCCCGCCGACCAGCCAGTGCGCGAACTGTACGTGGTCAGCATCGACGAGACCACCGGCAAACTGCTGCCGGACGACGAACTCGTTACCGAAATCGCTTGGCCCATAGAACCCGATTCCTTTCCCTCAACCCCCAACCAGGAGTAGTCATGTCACTCACGTTCAAAGCCGTCACCTTCGATTGCGCCAACGCGCTGGTTGTTGGCCAGTTCTGGTCGCAGGTGCTCGATC